>NZ_JBWKEC010000011.1:0-226017 GCF_056435645.1 Amycolatopsis sp. NPDC043889 | reverse complement strand
GGTTGTGGGAGAGTAGGACACCGCCGGACTAACCTTGATAAAGGGTCCAGGCCCCGGTCGAGAACCACGAGTTCTCCCGGGGCCTGGACCCTTTTTTCATACCCGAAACCCGTCACACCCGTGCCTGAACCCGGAACACACGAGTTCCGGGTTCAGGCACGCGAGTTCCGGATTCAGGCACGCGAGTTCCGGATTCAGGCACGCGAGTGACGGGTTTGGGCACGCGAGTGACGGGTTCACGCACGTGAGATACGGATTCAGGCATGTGAAGGACTGGGTTGGGCACGTGAGGGAGGGGCAGGGCGCGTGCGAGGCGGGGCGGGCCGGACGCATTTAGAGGACTAAATGCGGGAGGGGGCGAGGGCCGGGAGGGTTTCGCTGAGGGGGCCGCGGACGACGGCAGTGGCCATGGAGTCGTAGGGGGTTTCGGAGCCGTTGCAGATCACGACGGCGGATCCGGACCGTGAAGCGACACTCACCAGCGAGGCGGCCGGCTGTACCCGTAGCGAGGACCCGGCCACCAGCAGGAGGTCGCTGTCGGAGACGGCGGTCCGCGCGGCCCGGAGCAGGTCCTGCTCCAGGTGCTGGCCGAACGAGACGGTGGCCGACTTGAGGATGCCGCCGCACACCAGACAGGTCGGATCGGTCTCGCCCGCTCGGACCCGCTCCAGTGTCGAGCGCATGTCCCGGTGGTCGTCACAGGACAGGCAGACGGACTCGAACATCGTCCCGTGAAGTTCCAGCACCCGCTCGGGCGGCGAGCCCGCCTTCTGATGGAGCCGGTCGATGTTCTGGGTGATGATCCGCGTCGGCGACAGGCGCTCGAGCGCGTAGTGCGCGGCATTCGGTGTCGCGTCCCAGCCGGGGTGCACCAGCCGAGCCTGCCAGGTCCGCTCACGGACCTCACGGCTGCCTTGGTACGCCTTGAGGTTCGACATCTTCTCCGCGGCCGGGTCGCGGGTCCACAGGCCCTGCGGGCCGCGGAAGTCGGGAATCCCCGAATCCGTGGAGATCCCGGCGCCGGTCAGTGCGACGACCCGGCCGGCGCCGGCCACGAGTGAGCGGGCGGTGTTCAGGGTGCTGGTCACCGGCCCATCATGCCTCTACTTGAGCGCGCTGCCCGCCTGCCAGTCCGCCCACGACTTGGACCAGTCGCCGTAGAGGTCCCATACCGGCAGCTGCGGGCCGCCGGAGTTGGTCACCTCGACGACGTCGCCGAGCCCCATGTTCTGGTAGAACCACTGGGCGTTGGCGGCGTTGAGGTTGATGCAGCCGTGCGACACGTTGGAGCTGCCCTGCGCGCCGACACTGTTCGGGTTCTCGTGGACGAACTCGCCGTCGTTGGAGATCCGCAGCGACCACTTCTCGTTCGCCTTGTAGTACCCCGGCTGGCCCTGGCAGACGCCGTAGGTGCACGAGTCCATCACGTAATTCTCGTGTTTGTCCGAAATGACGTGTGCGCCCAAATGCGTGGGTGTGGCGTCCTTGCCCATGGAAATGGGCATCGATTTCGCCAGTTGACCGTTATGGAAGACCTGCATCTGTTCGGTGTTGCCGTCGGCTTTCGCGACCCACGAATCGTGCGCTTTGTACGTTTCGGTGCGATCGGTCGCACCGTAGACGCCATTGCCGAAATCGACGCCGTAGATCATCGCCGAAACCTTGAGCGTCGTCCCCGGCTGCCAGTACTCCTTGGGGCGGTAGTGGACGTTCTTGTCGTCGATCCAGTACCAGGAGCCCTCCTGCTTCGGCGTGGACTCCACGGACAGCTTCTTCTCGACCTCGGCCTTGTTCTTCACCGGCTGGCCGAAGGCGAACACGATCGGCTGCCCGACGCCGACGCCGGCGGACGCCACCGCCGAGGGGGCCGGGATGAGGTTCGGGTTCGCCTGCTGCTTCGGACTCAGCGTGGAGACCCTGCTCTGCTGCTCGACGGGCTTCCCGTCGGTGCCCTGGGCATGCGCCACGATCTTGTAGGTGCTGCCGTAGCCGAGCGGTTCGGTGGTCTTCCAGCTGAGCCCGTCGTTCGCCAGCTCGCCCTTCACCTGGTTGCCCTTGTCGGCGTTGGTGACGGTGACGTCGATCAGCTTGCCGTGCTCGGCCTTGACCACCACCGGGGTCGCCGGATTGACGTTCGCCCCGCCTGCCGGATCGATGGTCACCGAAACCGGGCTCGTGTCCGGCTCGGAGCCGGTGCCGGGTGAATTGGTGCCGCCCGAGGGCGAACACGCCGCGATCACCAATACTGTGGCGAGTATTCCGGCGGTCGAAAGTAATGTCTTCTTGGGAAACATATGATTCTCTTTTTACGTCGCGCTATCAGCGGAAAGTTCTCTTTCAAAACTACGCGACGAAGAAGACGTGATCGATGCCGGTCGGTTGCTCGTCACGCCACGACGAGACCAGGGGCACCATAAAGACCGGGGCCATCGACATTCAATTCGCCCAAATAGGTCTTCGCGGCCTCATAAGCCTCGGCGGTGAGTGTCGTGGTGTGGCTGAAGTCCAGCGGGCTGACCCGCACCGGCTTCGGCCCGGGCACGTACACCACGGGCACTTCGGCCGCGGCGATCGGCGCCTCCAGGACCGCCTGGTTCCGCATGCTGATCATCGCGGTGAACATCAGCACCTCGGCGAAGGTCTGCGGAGTGCCGGGCATCTTGCCGGGGAAGGCGCAGTCGAGGACGACGAGCGATTTCGCGCCCATGGCGAGCGCCTGGCGCATCGGCACGTTCGCGACCAGTCCGCCGTCGTAGAGCATGCGCTCCCCGAGCGGCACCGGCGGATAGATTCCCGGAATCGCGCAGCTGGCCAGCAGGGGTGCCAGAACGGGTCCTGTGCGGATGAGCAGCGGCTCGGCGGTGTCGACGTCCGTCGCGACGACACCCAACGGCAGCGCGAGATCCTCGAATCGGGCGCCCTCGCCGATGTGCTCGTCGACGATCGCGGCGAGACCGGTGTTGGGGAACAGGTTGGTCTTGCTGTGCCGGAGCGTCCGCACCTGGCTGAGCACGCCACCGGGGAACGCCTCGTGCCGTGTCATCCGGGACCAGATCCGGTCCAGCCGGTCACCCGATTCATCCCCGAGTGCGAGCACGGCGGCGTTCAGCGAACCCACCGAGGTGCCGACGACGAGGTCCGGGGTGATCCCGGCTTCGGTCAGGGCACGCAGCATCCCGACCTGCATGGCACCGAGACTGCCGCCGCCACCGAGGACGAAACCGATGGGCTGGGGCAGGTTCAGGGCGGCCATGCCCGGAATCTAGTCCTCCGCGCCGACCTTCGCCGGGGTGGCTTCCTCGGCTGTGACGCCGAGCGCCTTCTTCTTTTTGTAGCGCAGCAGGAAGAACACCGCGACGCCGACGAGGACGCCGACGATCACCAGGCCGCCGGTGTTGAGCGCGCCTTCGACCTTCTTGGCGGCCTCGCCGAGAGCGGCGCCGATGCCGATGTGGATGGCCGACCAGCAGGCCGCGCCCGCCGCGGCGGCGGGCAGGAACTTGCGGAAGGGCAGGCCCGACGTGCCCGACGCCGCCGGAGTCAGCGTGCGGATCACCGGGAGGAACCGCGCGAAGAACACCGCCCACGCGCCTCGCCGTTCGAGCACCCCCGTCGCCTTGTCCCAGGCGTCGAGGCCGTACTTGCGGATCAGTTTCGTCTCGCGCAGACGCGGACCGAAGCGTTTGCCGATCGCGTAGCCGAGCGAGTCGCCGAGTGCGGCGCAGACCGTCACGACGGCCCACAGGGTCAGGAAGCGGGAGACCGACGTCGCCGTCGTGGCCGCGACCAGCAGCCCCGATTCACCGGGGGCGATGAAGCCGAGCCCGATGGTGCACTCGGCGAACACCAATCCGCCGGTCGCCGCGACCAGCCCCGGTTCCGGGAGACTCTGCAGCCAGTTCAGAAGATCAGTTACCAACGCCACCAGGTCACTTTACTGATTCGTGACCTGGTGGGTGGCGATGTCGCGAAGAGGGTGACCGGAGTCACCTGGCCAGCAGCGAGCTGGCTTCCTGCGCGGCCGGCCCTTCGGCGGCGAGATGGGCCAAGTTCTCCGACAGCGGCTCACCGCGGTGGGCCTTCGTCTGGGCGAACAGCCGCCCGGCGCGGTACGAGGAACGGACGAGCGGCCCGGCCATCACGCCGGCGAAGCCCATCGCCTCGGCGGCGTTCGAGTGCTCGACGAACTCTTCGGGCTTGACCCACCGGTCCACCGGGTGGTGCCGGGGCGAGGGGCGCAGGTACTGGGTGATCGTGAGGATCTCGCAGCCGGCGTCGACCAGGTCCTTCATCGCGGGCGCGACCTCTTCCGGGGTCTCGCCCATGCCGAGGATCAGGTTCGACTTCGTCACCAGGCCGGCCTCGCGAGCACGCGTGATCACTTCGAGCGACCGCGCGTAGCGGAAGCCCGGCCGGATCCGCTTGAAGATGCGCGGCACCGTCTCGACGTTGTGCGCGAGCACCTCGGGGCGGGAGCCGAAGACTTCGGCGAGCTGGTCCGGGTCGGCGTTGAAATCCGGGATCAGCAGCTCGACGCCCGTGCCCGGGTTCAACGCGTGGATCTGGCGAACGGTCTCCGCGTACAGCCACGCGCCGCCGTCTTCGAGATCGTCACGCGCGACGCCGGTGACAGTCGAGTACCGCAGGCCCATCGCCTGGACGCTCTCGGCGACCTTGCGCGGCTCGGTACGGTCCAGCTCGGCGGGCTTGCCGGTGTCGATCTGGCAGAAGTCGCAACGCCGGGTGCACTGGTCCCCGCCGATCAGGAACGTGGCCTCACGGTCTTCCCAGCATTCGTAGATGTTGGGACAGCCTGCTTCTTCGCAGACGGTGTGGAGGCCTTCACGGCGCACCAGGCCTTTGAGTTCGGTGAACTCCGGACCCATCCGGGCGCGCGTCTTGATCCAAGACGGCTTCTTTTCGATGGGAGTCTGGGAATTCCGGACCTCGAGCCGCAACAGCTTGCGGCCATCTGGGGCAGCACTCACACCGCCACCCTACGCCCGCCGGAGTAGTGGCCGCCGCTCACGCGGGGTCGGGGGTGACGCCCGTCAACTTGGTGGTCACGTCCCACAACGCGGCGCCCAGCGACTCGCTCCTCGCGGCGGCCAAAGGGCGCACCTTGACCGGCGCGCCGCGAAGCCCGCCGAGCCCGCGCGGGCCGATGTAATCGCCGCCTTCGGCCTCGGGGGAAGTCGCCGCGAACAGCTGCGGGAGCGTGCCCTGGCGGGCGTTCTGCGCGATGAAGATCTCGCCGATCCGGTTGCCGCCGGCGACGAGCGCGCGCACCACGGGGTTGCGGTAAGAGCGGGCCATCCCCGAACCGAGCCCGGTCCACGTGTAGCCAGGATGCGCCGCCACGCTGATGACGTCGTCGCCCGCGGCGCGCAGCCTGCGGTCCAGTTCCAGCGCGAACACCTGATTGGAGAGTTTCGACTGGCCGTAGGCCGAGCCGGGGTTGTACATCCGGCGCTCGAAGTTCGGGTCGGCGATGTCGATGCGTGCGCCCGTCGCCGCGACACTCGACAAGGTGACGACACGCGCTCCGGAGCCGTTCCGCAGGGACGGCATCAGCAGCCAGGTCAGCACCGCGTGCCCGAGATGGTTAGTGCCGAACTGGGTCTCGAAGCCGTCCTTGGTGTGGCCTCGCGGGGTCGCCATGACTCCCGCGTTGTTGACCAGGACGTCGAGCTTGCCGCCCGTGAGTTCCTGGACCTTCTTCGCGGCTTCGCGGACCGAGTCGATGTCGGCGAGGTCCAGCCGGACGAGTTCGGGCGCTTCCCCGGTCGCGGCCGTGCGCACCTGGTCCAGCGCCTTGGCGCCGCGCTCCGGTGATCGGCAGCCGAGCAGCACGCGGGCCCCCTTGCCCGCGAGCACCTCGGACATGCGCAGCCCGAGCCCCGAGTTCGCCCCCGTGACGAACACGGTCCGGCCGGTCTGATCCGGGATGTCGGCCTCGGTCCAGCGCGCGTGAGCAGCCATGCCGGTCACCTAACTACATCGTCGCCTGTGCCGCTACGCCAGGTCAGGCGCTCGGCGCGAGCAACCGGAGCAGGTGACCCATGGGGCTGCGGCGGCGGGCGGGCTTCGCGTGCCGTCCGTGCCGGAGCAGGGTGGCGAACGCGCTGCCGACCTTGGTGATCTCTTCGGCCGGTTCGTTGCCGTCGGCCAGCCCCGCCGTCAGCGCGAGGGTGCGCAGTTCGGCTTCGTGCGACGGGATCAGCGCGGGGCACCGTTCGAGGGCCGCGTCGAGAACGGTGCGGAGGGTCTCGTGCTCGGCCGTGGCGCTGTTCCAGGCGCGGGTGACGGCTTCGACCCGGTCGAGCGCGAGATCCTGGTCGGCGTAGTCCGGATCGGTCATCTCGGCGCGGAGACGACCTGCGAGCACCTGGTTCCACTTGTACCGAAGCGCGACCAGAAGCTCTTCCTCGGTCGCGAAGTACTGGGTGGCGCCAGGGATTTCTTCGAGTGAGATCGCGTCGGACGGGTGGTGACCCGCCTGGCGCAGTGCGGCTTCGAGGATGTCGCGCCGCCGGTAGAAGTCGTTCCAGCTCATGATGTGGGCTCCCCTCCGTGACCCGGTTCATACCGCAGGTTTGCGGCATACTCCCGGTACGGACCTGACAGCAGTCAACATACCATGGGTATGGAGTGGGACCGGCGGCGTAAAGTTGTGAAGGTGGCGACAATGAGGTCAAGGCGGCTGGACTATTCCGAGTCCACCCGGTCGGCACTCGTCGAGAGTGCCGTGGAGCTGTTCACCAAACGCGGGTACGCCGGCACGTCTCTCGACGAGATCGCCAAACGGGCCAGGGTGACGAAGGGCGCGCTCTACCACCATTTCAGTGGGAAGCAGGCGCTGTTCGAGGCCGCCTTCGACACGGTCGAGAGCCAGGTGTTCGACCGGCTCGAGAAGATCATGAACGGCCCGGCCTCACCGTGGGAGCGGGCGCTCTCCGGGCTGCGTGGCTTCCTGCAGAGCTGCCTCGACCCGGCGTACCAGCGCATCGCGATCCACGAGGCGCCGGTGGTGATGGGCTGGGAACGCTGGCGCGAGGCCGAGGAGCGGTGCAGCTTCGGCCTGGTCCGCACCGGGATCCAGTCGCTCATCGAGGTCGGCGAGGTCGACGACGTCCCGGTGGACGTCACCGCGCGGCTGCTGTTCGGCGCGCTGTCGAGCGCCGCCATCGAGATCGCGAGCTCGCCGGAGCCGAAGAAGGTCAGCGCCCAGGTCGAGGAGGTCCTGGTGCGGCTGCTCGTCGGATTCCGCCGTGTCCCGCCCGCCGAGCACGGGAAAGCGAGCTGACCGCGCCCTGGCTAGGGTGGCGGCGTGGACCTCAGGATCTTTACCGAGCCCCAGCAGGGGGCCAGTTACGAAGACCTGCTCCGGGTGGCCAAGGCCACCGAGGACGCGGGCTACGACGCCTTCTTCCGCAGCGATCACTACCTGAAGATGGGCTCGGCGACCGGGCTGCCGGGGCCGACCGACGCGTGGATCACCCTCGCGGGTCTCGCCCGTGAGACCCGCCGCGTGCGGCTGGGAACCCTCGTCACCGCCGCCACCTTCCGGCATCCGTCGGTGCTCGCGATCTCGGTCGCGCAGGTGGACCAGATGTCGGGCGGCCGCGTCGAGCTCGGCCTCGGTTCCGGCTGGTACGACGACGAGCACACCGCGTACGGCCTCGACCTGCCGCCGATGAAGGAGCGCTTCGACCGCTACGCCGAGCAGCTCGCCGTCGTCACCGGGCTGTGGGAGACGCCGGAGGGGGAGACGTTCTCCTTCGACGGCGAGCACTACAAGCTCGTCGACTCGCCGGGCCTGCCGAAGCCGGCGCAGCGGCCCCGGCCGCCGGTGATCATCGGCGGAGGCGGCAAGAAGCGCACCCCGGCGCTCGCAGCGCGTTACGCGGACGAGTTCAACCTGCCGTTCGTGGGCCCGGACGTCGCCGCGGCGCAGTTCGGCCGCGTCGACGACGCCGCCCGCGAGATCGGCCGCGACCCCAAGGAGATCATCCGCTCGGCCGCGCTCGTCGTCGCCGTGGGCCGTGACGACGCCGAGGTCGCCAAGCGCGCCGGCGTGCTGGGCCGCGAGGTCTCCGAGCTGCGGGAGAACGGGCTCGCGGGGACGCCGTCGGAGGTCGTCGAGAAGGTCGGGCAGTGGCGGGAGAAGACCGGGATCACCCGGCTCTACCTGCAGCTGCTGGACCTCTCGGATCTGGACCAGATCGAGCTGATCGCTTCCGACGTCGCACCTCAGCTGGACTGAAGTACATGAAGGCCCCCTTCCTTGCGTCAGGCGCAAGGAAGGGGGCCTTCATGTACTGGCGGGTCACTGAATGTCGACGCCGATGTCCAGGATCTTCGCCGGCCAGGTGATGGTGAGGCGGGACTCCGCCCCGTGGACCGCCCATTCGCCCACCGCGTTGCCGCAGACCGGGCTGCAGTTGTACGCGGTGACCCGGTACATGCGGTCGCCATACGCGGTACAGCTGGCCCAGGCGTACTTCGCCCCGTCGTGCCCGCCGGTGCAGCCGGGCGGCGGCGTGGCCGACGCCGCACCGGGCAGGCTCACCGAAGCGGCGACCGCGATACCGGCCGTCGCGAGAACGCGCGAAAACTTGCGCATGACTTCCTCCAGTACGACCACCGGCGTTTCCGGCGGTCGTACCGGTGATCTTCGCAGAGGTCAGTTCTGCAGAGCGAACGTGACGCCAGGGGCCGCGGGTGCCTCGGGGCGCGGCAGCCAGCGCTCGTCGCTCACCGGCAGGTTACCTTCCAGTGCCGCGAGCACGGCTTCGCGCGCCATCGGCAGCACCGACGCCACGGTGACCTCGCGGTCGAGCTCGTAGGAAAGCGACGTCACGCCCGCGTCCCGGATGCCGCACGGGACGATCTTGTCGAAGGCGCCCAGGTCGGCGTTGCAGTTCAGCTCGAAACCGTGCATGGTCACGCCGCGCTGGACGCGGATGCCGATCGCGGCGATCTTCCGCTCCGGGCCGCGGTCGTCGGCAGGGATCCAGACGCCGCTGCGGCCCTCGACCCGGCCGGTGTGCACGCCGAGCTGATCGCAGACGGTGATCAGTGCCTCTTCGAGACGCCGCACGTAGTGCACGACGTCGATCGGGTCGGCGAGTTTGATGATCGGGTAGCCGACCAGCTGGCCCGGCCCGTGCCAGGTGATCTTGCCGCCGCGATCGACGTCGATCACCGGGGTGCCGTCGGTCGGCCTGTCCTCGGCTTCCGTGCGCTTGCCCGCGGTGTACACCGACGGGTGCTCCAGCAGCAGCATGGTGTCCGGGCCATCACCGTCGGCACGGGCTGTCACGTGCTTTCGCTGGAGTTCCCAGGCTTCGGTGTAGTCGATCGTCCCGATCTCGCGGACGTCGACGGGCTCGGCGGAGGCGCGGCATGACGTGGTCGAAGAGCTCACGTCAGCGACACTACGCCGGGTCTTTCGGCAGGGGGAGCAGGCCCAGCCCGGCCGCCGCGATCAGGCCGACGCCACCCACCGCGAGCACGGATCCCGCGGTGTCGGTCAGCCAGTGCACGCCCAGGACGATGCGGCAGAGTGCGCCGGCCACCGTCGCCGCGGCGGCGACCGTGATCGCCAGGCGCGCGAGGTGCGGACGGGTCCAAGCGCACAGCAGTACCGCGACGAACCCGGTGCACGCGACGGCGACCACGTGCCCGCTCGGATAGCTCAGATCGGGGAATTCGCGCGGCCGCTCCCGGTAGAAGGCCGGTTTCGCGATCAGGCTGGTCATCCGGCACAGCAGCAGGACGACGGCGAGTTTGACGCACAACGCGGTCAGGTCCCGGCGGCGCCAGGCGAGTACCACCAGCACCGCGCCCAGCACGAACGGCAGGACCGGGCCGAGGACGTTCGTGACCAGGCCCGCCACCTGACCGGCGGGCCGGGTGTGCTGACCGCGGAACGCGTCGGCGAGCGCGACGTCCACCGGCGGCGGACGCTCGTCGACGGACAGCCCGAGGAGGACGAAACCGATCAGCAGGACGGACCCGGCGAGGGTGTACAGACCGCGCCGCACGGTCATGTCGCGGCGGCCAGCGCGTCCTCGAGGGTCGGATGGCGGAACGCGTAGCCCGCCTCCTCCAGTACACGCGGCAGGGCGCGCTGCCCGAACAGCGCCATCTCCTCGGCCGCCTGCCCGAGGGCGAACTTCATGGCGAAACCGGGTACCTGCCAGATCGCCGGCCGGTGCACGGCGCGGCCCAAGGCCTTCGTGAAGGCGGCGTTCGTGGCGGGCTGCGGTCCGGAGAGGTTGACCGGGCCGGACAGCGATTCGTTCTCCAGCGCGAAAACGATCGCGCCGACCTCGTCGTCGAGCGAGATCCACGGCATGTATTGCTTGCCGTCACCGAGTTTTCCGCCGAGCCCCAGGCGGAACAGCGGTCGCAGGACATCCAGGAGCCCGCCTTCGCGCGCGAGCACCAGCCCGGTGCGGATACGCACGACCCGGGCACCGGCGGTGGCCGCGGTCTCGGTGGCGCCTTCCCACGCGGTGCAGAGCCCGGCGAGGAAACCGCGTCCGACCGGGCTCGTTTCATCCACAAGGGACGGACCGGCGTCGCCGTAGTAGCCGACGGCGGAAGCGTTGACCAGCACGGGGATCCCGTGTTCGACGACGGCTTCCGCGAGGACCTCCGTCGGTTCGACCCGGCTGTCGAGGAGGACCTGTTTGCGGGCCGCGCTCCAGCGCCCCGGGAGCAAGGGCGCTCCCGCGAGGTTCACGACGGCGTCGACCCCGTCGAGCGCGCCGTCCGCGATCTCGCCGGCGGGGGGATCCCAGCGGCGTTCGTCGGCCGCCCGCTCCTCCCGGCGGACGAGACGGACCACTTCGTGCCCGGAACGGCGTAACCGTGTCGTGAGGGAGGCGCCGATCAGCCCGCTCGCGCCCGCGATCAGAACTCGCATGATCCGATCGTGTCCTATCCGCGATCCGGGCGCACGCTCAGGTTCTTCAGTTGCCCGGCGACGTCGGACGCGGCGGTGAGCAGCACCAGCACCGGGATCGTCGCGGAGGGCCGGAGCCGGTAACTGCCGCGTTTGTCCTGCTCGACGATTCCGGCGCCGGTCAGCGCTTTGAGGTGGTGGTACAGCTGGCCCGGCGATCCGAGTTCGGCGGCCTCCTGAAGGGTGGGCGCGGTCTGCGCGCCCTTTTCGGCCAGCGTCCGCACCAGTGCCACCCGTGCGGTGCTGGACAGGGCCGCGAGCACTTCGACCCGCGGCCCGTCCGCGAGCGCCAGCATCGGGCCGGGCGTGACGTTGATCGCCCAGCTCAGTTCGAACGGCTCGGTCAGCTCGCCCTGATAGCCGACCAGCCCGCCAGGGCCTGTCACCGGTTCGGCCTGCTGCTCGCCTTCAAGCGCGGCGACCCGTGCTTCGAGTGCGGCGATCCGGTCGGCGAGCTCAGCGTCCATATCGGTTATCTATACCGTCGATCAGCGGAGCGCTCGTTCCAGGGCGGTGAACCGGGCCGGGTCGGACAGCGCCGCGAGTACGAGTTCGATGAGCGGCAGGGCGTTCTGCATGTCCTGGTCGCTCACGCCGGTGAGCAGGACGGCCGCCGTGCCCGAACGCCCGCCCGGCCAGCGGACGGAAAGCCCGAGGGTCAGTGAACGCGGCAGGCTTCCGCCCTTGAAGAGCACTTCGTTCGCTCCGGGCGGTACGCGGTCCGCGAGCGGCTTCGCGAGGATCTCGCGCGCGGGTGCGTACATGCCCTTCGCGATGCTGCGGTGAAGCGTGAACAGATCCGACGCCGAGCCCTGGCCGTGCCCCTTGATCCACGGCCATTGAGCGTCGGAGGTGCCCGGCATGTCGGGCCAGCGTTTGAAGGCTTCGGCGCGGAACCCCGGATCGCGCACGAACCGGCGCGCGACCGCGTCACCCATCGCCCGCCGGACGGCGACCGGGCTGCCGGGTGAGGGCCCGTACTCCGGCATCATCAGCATCAGGACCTCGCCGCCGAGAGATCGGGTGTCCGGCCGGAACCAGCCGCCCCGCGCCGCCGTCCGCTGGAGGGCGGGGTCGCCGAGGCGGATACGGAGATAGTCCGTGGCGGCGTTGTCGCTGAAAAGGATCATCGCTTCGGCGAGCCTCGCCAGGGGGACACACTGCTCGGGATCCTTGGCGATGCCGTACTCGTCGCAAGGGACGCCCAGCCAGTTGAGCGCCTGGAAATGCGCGCGGCCGTCGGCGACGAAGGGATGATGGGCGTCCCAGTCGCCCACCCGGATCTGTTCCTTCGGGTCGAGCCTGCCCTCGGCGACCGCGACGGCGTACGCGCTGAGATGCACGACCTTGACCGACGAGGCCAGAACGCGCCGGACGTCGGCGTCGCGCGCGGCGCGGCGGCCCGCGCCGTCGTCGATCAGGACGGAGACATCGCTTCGATGGGTGGCGATCCAGTCGAGCCAACCCTGTTCGGTCTTCGTGTCCGGCTGGGCCGCGGTCGCGGTTCCCGGTAGCAGCAACGCGGCCGATCCCGCGGCGGCACCGGCCAGCAGATGGCGTCTGGTCAGCATGGGCGGCTCCCTCCTCTTGTTTTCCGTAATTCCGGAATACTAGAGTTCCGGCTGCCTGTCAAACCCTCGCATTCAGTCCTCTGAATGCGGTGGTTCGCGATGCCAACTACCGCATCGAGAGGACTAAATGCGGGAGAAAAGAGGAAGGCCCCCGCCCCGCCGAAGCGGAGCGAGGGCCTTTCGCGGACTACCGGAGGATCAGAGACCGAGCTCGTCCTCGAAGTTGCCCTCTTCCAGACGCTGCTTGATCGTGGTGACGAAGCGGCCCGCGTCGGCCCCGTCCACCAGGCGGTGGTCGTAGGTCAGCGGCAGGAACGCCATCGACCGGACGGCGATCGTGTCGTTGCCGTCGGCGTCCGCGATCACGACCGGGCGCTTCACGACCGCGCCGGTCCCGAGCATGCCGGACTGCGGCTGCACGATGATCGGCGTGTCGAACAGGGCGCCGTTGGAGCCGATGTTCGTGATCGTGAAGGTGCCGCCCGACAGCTCGTCCGGCTTGATCTGGCCCGAACGCGCGCGGCCCGCCAGGTCGGCGATGCGGTGCGCGAGACCGGCGAGGCTGAGCTCACCCGCGTCGTGGATGACCACCGACAGCAGACCCTTTTCGGTGTCCACCGCGATCCCCAGGTGCACCGCACCGTGGTAAGTGATCTCCTTCGTGTCCTCGTTGTAGGACGCGTTGACGTTCGGGTGCTGCTTGAGCGCCTCGACGGTGGCCTTCGCGAAGAACGGCAGGAACGTCAGGTTGACGCCCTCGCGCTCCTTGAAGGCCGCCTTCGCCCGCTGGCGGAGCTTGGCGATCTTCGTGACGTCCACCTCGTGGACCTGCGTGAGCTGCGCGGAAACCTGCAGCGACTCGCGGGTCTTCGTGGCGGTGATCTGGCGGATCCGGCTGGCCTTCTGGACGGTGCCGCGCAGGGCCGCGAGCTCCGGCGAAACCGCGGCCTTGCGCGGAGCCGACGGGGCGGCGGCGGGAGCCGGGGCGGCGGCAGCGGGCTGCGTGGCGGGAGCCGGGGCGGCCTTCTGCTTGGCCTCGGCGGCCGCGAGCACGTCCTGCTTGCGGATGCGGCCACCGACACCGCTGCCGGTCAGCGACGACAGGTCGATGCCGTGCTCCGAAGCGAGCTTGCGGACCAGCGGCGTCACGTACGGCGCGTTGTCCGAGCCGTTGTCGCTGCTCGCCGCCGGCTTCGGGGCCTCGGCCTTGGGAGCCGGGGCGGCCTGAGGAGACGGGGCGGGCTTCGGCGCGGGAGCCGCTTCGGCCTTGGGCTCGGGCTTCGGTTCCGGCTTGGGTTCCGGCTTCGGCTCGGGCTTGGGTTCCGGCTTGGGCTCGGCCTTCGGGGCCGGGGCGGAACCGGCGGCCCCGATCACCGCGAGCACACCGCCGACCTCGACGGTCTCGTCCTCACCGGCGCGGATCTCCAGCACGGTGCCGGCGACCGGGGACGGGACCTCGGTGTCGACCTTGTCCGTGGAGATCTCGAGCAACGGCTCGTCGACCTCGACGCTCTCGCCGACCTGCTTGAGCCACCGGGTGACCGTGCCCTCGGTGACGCTCTCGCCCAGCTCGGGCAGCTTCACCTCGGTGCCTTCGCCGCCCGAAGCCGGCGCGGTGTCCGGCTGGGACGGCGCGGAGGCCTCCTCCTTCGCGGGCTCCGGCTCCGGCTCGGGCTGCGCCTCTTCGGCGGCCGGCTCGGCGGAACCGGAGGACTCCGGCACCCCGCCGGTCCCGTCGTCGATGACGGCGAGCACACCGCCGACCTCGACGGTCTCGTCCTCCTGAGCGCTGATCTTCACGACCTTGCCGGCGACCGGGGACGGGACCTCGGTGTCGACCTTGTCCGTGGAGATCTCGAGCAACGGCTCGTCGACCTCGACGGTGTCGCCCTCCTGCTTCAACCACCGGGTGACGGTGCCCTCGGTGACGCTCTCACCGAGCTCCGGCAACGTGACGGAGTAGGCCATCGTTCGCTGACTCCCTTGATATGTCTTGCTTGGTCTGGTTCTTCGACGGTGAGACGTCAGCTGTGGACGTGCAGCGGCTTGCCCGCGAGGGCGAGGAACGCTTCACCGAGGGCCTCGGTCTGGGTGGGGTGCGCGTGGATGAGGGGAGCCACGTCCTCGGGGAACGCCTCCCAGCTGTAGATCAGCTGCGCTTCGCCGATCAGCTCGCCGACGCGGTCGCCCACCATGTGCACGCCCACGACCGGTCCTTCCGGAGCCTTGATCAGCTTGACCCCACCGGAGGTCTTGAGGATCTGGCTCTTTCCGTTGCCACCGAGGTCGTAGGTGAAGGTGGTGACGCCGGAGCCGTACTTCTCCTTCGCCTGCGACTCGGTGAGGCCGACCGAAGCGACCTCGGGGTGCGAGTAGGTGACGCGCGGGATGCCGCTCTCGTCGATCATGCGCGGCTCCTGGCCGGCGATCTCCTCCGCGACGAAGATGCCCTGCTGGAACCCGCGGTGCGCGAGCTGCAGGCCGGGGACGATGTCACCGACGGCGTAGACGTTCGGCAGGTTGGTGCGCAGGCGGTCGTCGGTGAGGACGAAGCCGCGCTCCATCTTGACGCCCGCCTCCTCGTAGCCGTGCCCGGCCGAGTTCGGGCCACGGCCCACGGCGACCAGCAGCAGGTCGGCTTCGAGCGTCTCGCCGGACTCCAGCGACACGCTGACGCCGTTGTCGTCCTGCTTGGCGCCGGTGAACCGGACGCCGGTCTTGAAGGCGATCTTGCGGCGGCGGAAAGCGCGCTCGAGCTGCTTGGACGCGTACTCGTCCTCGTTCGGGACCAGGCGGGGCAGCGCCTCCACGATGGTGACGTCGACGCCGAAGGACGCCCAGACGGACGCGAATTCGACACCGATGACACCACCGCCGAGGACGATGGCCTTCTTCGGGATGTAGTCCAGCGAAAGCGCCTGCTCGCTCGCGATGATGCGGCCGCCCAGCTCCAGGCCGGGCAGCGTCTTCGAGTACGAGCCGGTGGCGAGGATGACGTTCTTGCCGGTGTAGCGGGTGCCTTCGACCTCGACGGTCGTGCCGCCGACGAACGTCCCGGTGCCCTCGACGAGGTTCACCTTGTGCGCCTTGGCCAGACCCTGGAGGCCCTTGTACAGGCGCGAGATGATCCCGTCCTTGTACTTGTTGACGCCGGCGATGTCGATGCCTTCCAGCACGGCCTTGACACCGAAGGTCTCGGCGTCGCGGGTCTCGTCGGCGACCTCCGCCGCGTGCAGGAGGGCCTTGGTCGGGATGCAGCCTCGGTGGAGGCACGTCCCGCCAAGCTTGTCCTTTTCGATCAGGGTGACGGAAAGGCCCAGCTCGGCCGCGCGGAACGCGGCGGCGTAGCCGCCCGATCCGCCACCCAGGATCACAAGGTCGGCGGAGGTGTCGGTCACTTCAGTAACTCCTCGGCAAGCGGTAGGGGTGGTGCTCTGGCGCCGCTTCGCGCGGTATACGCGCGCGCGGACACTCGCCATCTTGTCACTACGTGCGGAGAGGCTGCGACCTAGGCCGCGTCCTGTGACCCACGGGACACGACCCGCCAGGGTCGCCACGGTGAGCACACACCCGAGTCGGGATAATGGACACTGGACGCGACTGGGAAGTGAGGTGGTCGGAGTGGGTCTGTTCGACTCGCTGCGCCGGCGCTCTAAAGGTGGGCAAAAGCCCGGCACGCTGCGGAAAGCCTCTTCAAACGACTTCAAGCATCTAGAGGAGTGGGCCTCTTCACGGACCGGCGTCGAGGCCTATGTCGAGCCGAAGACCAACGTCACGGAGACCACCGTCGTCCTCATCGCCCACGATGGTGAGTGGACCCGGCGCCGGATCGAGAGCCTGGACGCGGCGCAGCAGTTCGGTCACAAACGGTCGATCCCGGTGTACGAGGTGGCGCGGGTCGGCTACCCGAAGAGGATGCGGGAGTACACCGAGCGGAAGAAGCGCGGCGAAGCCTGAGGCGGGCCCGGCGGAGTTCACGCGGATTGCGCCAGAAGGAGTAGGTGCCGCTCCAGCAGCGCCCGGAACGTCGGATGCACCGTCGTGCCCAGCGCCGGGTCGATTTCGACCGTCCGCCACTCTTCGCCGGCGGCCGTCAGCAGCACGACGGCCGGCTCCGCGATCACGACGACACCGCCTTCGGCGCGGAGTTCCGCGGTCCCGAGCAGCCGCGGGAAGACGACGTCGGCGGGCAGGCCGTCGCAGGTCTGGAGGAACTCGCGGTAGTCGCCGGGCAGCCGGAGGCCGAGCCGCGCCTCGACGGCGCCGATGGTGCGAAGGGAAGCGGCAGGGGGAGCGGTGCCTCCGCCGCGCAGCCGCAGGATGCCCGCGATCATCTCGCGCCAGGAGCCGGTGTCCGGCGGGTAGCGTTCGTACAGCGCCGCGACCAGTGCCCCGGCGCAGACTTCCGGCCACTCGCCGAGCCCGAGCGGGTCGGCTCCCGCGACCAGACGTGGTGCGAGCCGTCGTGTCGCGGCCGCCATTGCGACGTCCGGGCGGCTCTGGCGCGACGCGATCTCCGCCCAGGCGTCCAGATCGCCTCGCGCGACGGCTTCGCGCAACCGGTCCGGGCGCGACGGCCCGAGACGCGTGACGGCCTCGCCGATCGGAGAGCCGCCGAACAGACCGTCGAAATCGGACGCCCGCCGGGCGAGGTGCTCGTCGTGCGCGCGTTCCTCGGCGTCGAGATCGAGCGGAGTCAGCGCCTCGGCCCACTCCGGCCGCGTCCCTTGTGCCTCGAAGAGCATCGCCCACGCGCGGGCCTGCAGCCCGCCGGGCACGAGTGCGGTGACGGGCCGTTCGGTGAGCGCGTGCCAATGCGTGATCAGCCTGTCGGCCTCCGCCATCGTCCCGGACGCGGCGAACAGCAGGGCCGCGTGCGCGATCCGATCGTCGAGCGCCGCGTCGTCACCGCTCAGCACGTCCCTGATCGCGCCTTCGAGGTACGCGTCCCTGTCCACGGAAACGACCTTGCCACACCACCGGACCGCGGTGGCCGTGAAGCGCGTGAAGGCCCCTTTCCCTCGGCTCAGCCGAGGGAAAGGGGCCTTCACGCGCGAAAGGGTCAGCCGTTCGCGGCGATGTCCGCGAGGACCGCGGCGATGGTGCGGACCGGGACGCCGGTGCCGCCCTTGCCGGTGTAACCCCACGGCCCGGAGGTGTTGAACGACGGGCCCGCGATGTCGATATGCGCCCAGGGCAGGCCCTCGGTGACGAACTCGCGCAGGAAGATGCCCGCGGCGAGCATGCCGCCCCAGCGGTGCCCGGTGACGTTGGCCAGGTCGGCGAGGCGCGAGTCGAGGTCGGCGCGCAACTCCTCCGGCAGCGGCATGGCCCAGCCGCCCTCGCCGGTGGCCTGCGCGATCGAGGCGACGCGGTCGCGGAACTCGTCCGAACCCATGACGCCCGCGGTCCGGTTGCCCAGCGCGACGACCTGCGCGCCGGTCAGGGTCGAGGTCTCGATCAGGTAGTCGGGGTTCTCCTCGCCCGCGCGCACGATGGCGTCGGCCAGCACGAGACGGCCTTCGGCGTCGGTGTTGAGCACCTCGACGGTCTTGCCGCCGTACATGCTGAGCACGTCGCCCGGCCGGTACGAGGTGGCCGAGGGCAGGTTCTCCGCCAGCGGGATGTGCGCGACGACCTCGAGCGGGTACTTCAGCTTCGCGGCCAGCACCACGGAAGCGAGCACGGCGGCCGCGCCCGACATGTCCGAGGTCATGTGGTCCATGTTCGCGGCGGGCTTGATCGAGATGCCGCCCGAGTCGAAGGTGATGCCCTTGCCGACCAGCGCGACCTTCTTCGAGGCCTTCGCGGGCTTGTAGGCGATGCGCAGCAGGCGCGGCTGCCGCGACGAACCGCCACCGACGCCGAGGATGCCGCCGAAGCCCTTGCGCTTGAGGGCCTTCTCGTCGAGGACCTCGAAGTCGAGGTTGTTCGCCTCGGCCAGCGTCTTCGCGCGGTCGGCGAAGGAGGCCGGGAACAGGTCGTTCGGCGGGGTGTTGATCAGGTCGCGGGCGATGATGACCGATTCGGCGATCAGGCCGGCGGCCTTCAGCGTCGCCTTGTGGTCCTTGGCGGTGCCCTCTTCGGGGCTCACGAAGTCGACCTTGGCGACCGGGGCGTCACCCTTCTCGGAGCGGTACTCGGTGAAGGAGTACGCGCCGAGCACGGTGCCCTCGACGGCGGCCTGGAGGTCGAGCGCCGACAGCGTGACGAACGCGCGGTCGGTCCCGCTCAGCGCCCGCGCGGCGGCCCCGGCGCCCCGGCGGACCTGCTCGGCGGTGACGCCGTCCGTGCCCGCCTTGCCGAGGCCGACGGCCAGCACGACACCGGCGGACAGCTTGCCCAGCGTCGGTACCTTGACGATCTCGTCGGCCTTGCCGGACGCGCCGAGGGTGCCGAGGACGTCGGCGAGCTTGCCGTCGAAGGCGGCGTCGGCGACGGAGGAGCCGGCGGCGAGCGCCAGGCCGTCCTCGCCCTGCAGGGTTCCGATGACGACGACGTCGGCGCGCGTCTTGGCAAGCGCCGCTTCTGCGTTCTCGGTCAGGGCAAGCTTCGGCACGGTCACTTCTGGCTCCTCGCGCGTTCGCGGTGGTACCGGGCGGCCGCCCGGTTGGATCGTGAGCCATGCTAATGACAGCGGGACCTGGGGTAACAGCGGGGCCGATCGGGTCACTCGGTGTACAGGAAGGGAGACGGCGTGCGGCTGGCGGGCGGTCTGCTCATCGCACTGGCGGCGGGCACCTCCGGAGCGGATTACTGGGTACTCGCCGCCGCCGTGGTCGCGGCCGTGCTCGCCGTCGCGGCGGAGGCGCTGCTGCCGCCGGTGGGCGACACCCGGCCCGATCGGATCGCGGGCTCCGTTTCGCGGCTGGGCCTGGTCCTGGTCTTCGCGACGACGTTCGGCCAGTACCTCTTCCCGTCCGCGCCGGGAGCCGCCGCCGCGGTGTTCGCCGCCGTGGTGACCGTCGCCGACCTGGCCGGGGTCCGCCTCGGCGACTACGCCGCCCGCTGGGTCACCGGCCTGCTGCTGGCCGCGGCCGTGTCCCTGATCGCGATCTGCGTAGGGATCCCGCCGCTGGCGCAGTTCATCGCGCCGGACCCGCCGTCCGTGCCCGGGCTCGGCCTCGCCGTGCTGGTGCTGCTGCCGTTCCTGCTGCCCCGCCGTCCCGGCGCGGGCCGCGCCGCCGCGGTGGGCGCCGTGGCCGTCGCGATCACCGCCGTCGCCCTCTATCAGCTGGGCCCGATCCGGCTGGGGCTTTCGGCGACGTCGTTCCGTGAGCTCCTCGCCGCGGCCGACGCGGTTTCGCTGCTGCCGGTGCTGACCGTCGTGGCCGCCGTGGCGACCGTCCCCGTCGCGGTGGACGCCTTCACCGACGGCCGCGAGCGGCTTTCCCCGGAACGTCCGAAGGCGACACTCGCTTGTGGACTGATCGTGGCCGTCGCCGCGGCCTTCGCTGGGCCGGTCGTGGCCCTCGGGCTCGCGGGAGTGGGAACGCTCGCCGAACTGGTTCTGCGGGTCCGCGCCCGTCGGTACCGTTCAAGGCGTGCGTGATCCTCACTGGACCCCGGGCGACACGGTCGTCGAACGCTTCCTGCGACCGGACGGCTCGATCGGCCAGCATCACCCGCTTCGCGTCATCTCCGACGACGGCACCGTGCTGCTCGGCTGGCTGCCCGCGGACACCCCGATCGTCGGCAGCAGGCTCGCCGACGGGCGCCTCTTCCGCGAGGCGCCGCTGGAGGAGCGGTTCCGGGTGCCGAGGGTGCGCGTGGCGGACCTCTGGCGCGAC
This sequence comes from Amycolatopsis sp. NPDC043889, assembly GCF_056435645.1. Taxonomy (NCBI): domain Bacteria; kingdom Bacillati; phylum Actinomycetota; class Actinomycetes; order Pseudonocardiales; family Pseudonocardiaceae; genus Amycolatopsis; species Amycolatopsis sp. NPDC043889. The sequence continues at coordinate 205,681 of NZ_JBWKEC010000011.1, read as the reverse complement.
ACCTCGACGCTGCGCCGCATCGCCGACGACGAATGGTCGTCGGTCTGGTGGTTCTTCGACGGCGGCGGCCGCTTCCTGAACTGGTACGTCAACCTCGAGGTCCCGCTGGGGCGCACGGCGTCTGGACCCGACCGCATCGACGGCATCCTCGACGTCGCCGTCGAGCCCGGCGGGCGATGGCAGTGGAAGGACGAGGACGAGGCCGAGGAGGCCGTCCTCGCCGGCCGCATCACCGCGGGGCAGCTCGAACGCCTGCGCGCCGAGGGCGAGCGGATCGGGGCACTCGCGGACGCCGGGCGGTTCCCCTTCGACGGGACGTGGACCGACTTCCGGCCCGACCCGGACTGGCCCGCGCCCGGCCTTCCCGACGGGTTGCTCTAGCTCACCTGCAGCAGCAGGAGCAGCACCAGCACCACGTTGATCACCGTCAGGATGACCACCGATTTGGTGGACAGCTCGCGCGGGAACACCTTGCCGTGGATGCTCTTCCACCAGAAGATGCCAAAACCGCCGGCGACCAGGCCGAGGAACGCACCGAAGCCGCTGTCGAGCAGGGCCCAGCCGTCCATCATCAGCACGCCGGTGCCGAAGGTGAGCAGCACGGCCGTCGCGAAGGTCTTGACGTCTGCCCCCGCGCCGGGGGCGGCGGGCTGGGCCGGTTGGGCGGGCTGCATCTGGTTGTACGTCACGCCGCCATCCTAGGGCGAAGGCCCTCCCGTGTTCGTCGTGACGGACAGATCGCGGGAGGTAAAGATATGCGGACGTCCGACTAACGTGGGTCCGACCAAGCGTTATCGTCTTAGCCATGACGACCTCGACGCAGTTCACCCACCTCCCGCACCCGAGCCCCGCGAGCCCGGAACGCGTCGCGGACGTATTGGCCGCACCCGGCTTCGGCCTGCACTTCACCGACCACATGGTGACCGTGAAATGGAGTGCCGAGCAGGGCTGGCACGACGCCACCGTCGGGCCGTACGCGCCACTCACGCTCGACCCGGCGACCTCCGTGCTGCACTACGGCCAGGCGATCTTCGAAGGCCTCAAAGCGTACCGCCAGCCGGACGGCACGATCGCGGCGTTCCGTCCCGACGCGAACGCGATCCGGTTCCGCAACTCGGCCGAGCGCCTCGCCATGCCGCAGCTGCCGGTGGAGACCTTCCTCGACTCGATCCGCGAGCTCATCGCGGTCGACGCCCGCTGGGTCCCGACGAAGCCGGGCGAGTCGCTGTACCTGCGGCCGTTCATGATCTCCACCGAAGCCGGGCTCGGCGTCAACCGGCCCGCGAACGAGTACCTCTACGCGCTGATCGGCTCGCCCGCCGGCTCGTACTTCGCCGGCGGCGTGAAGCCGGTGAGCGTGTGGCTCTCGACCGAGTACGTGCGCGCCGTCCCCGGCGGCACCGGCGAGGCGAAGTGCGCGGGCAACTACGCGGCGTCCTTCGTCGCGCAGGCGCAGGCCGTCGAGAAGGGCTGCGACCAGGTCGTGTGGCTCGACGCGGTCGAGCGGCGCTGGGTCGAGGAAATGGGCGGGATGAACCTGTTCTTCGTCTTCGGCTCCGGTGACGAGGCCCGCGTCGTGACCCCGGAACTGACCGGCTCGCTCCTGCCGGGCGTGACCCGCAAGTCGCTGCTGGAGCTGGCGAAGTCGTTCGGGCACCAGGTCGAGGAGCGGCGCGTCTCCACCGACGAGTGGGAGAAGGCGGCGGCCTCGGGCGAGCTGACCGAGGTGTTCGCCTGCGGGACCGCGGCGGTCATCACGCCGGTCGGGCACGTGAAGCACGCGGGCGGCGAGTTCTCCGTCGCGGGCGGGCAGCCCGGCGAGCTGACGATGAAGCTGCGCGGCGCGCTGACCGGGATCCAGGAGGGCACCCGGCCCGCGCCGGAAGGCTGGATGTACCCGCTGGGCTGAGGTTTCGGCGCCGGCAAGTCCGTGAAGGCCTCCTTCCCTACCTTGAGCGTAGGGAAGGAGGCCTTCACCACTTCGGTGGCCGGAGGTGCTCGGGATGCGATGAAAGGCTCCTTCCTTGCAAAATTTGCAAGGAAGGAGCCTTTCATCGCATCCCTGAGGCGGAGCGAACAGCGCGTCAGGAAGCGGGGGCCTCGATCAGCGGCCCGCTCACCCCGGCCTGCTCGTGCGTGGCCATCTCCGCGAGCACCCGCGTCGCCATGAACACCAGCGGCAGCGCCGCGACCGCGCCCGTCCCCTCGCCGAGGCGCACGTCCAGGTCCAGGATCGGGTCCAGGTCGAGGTGCTCCAGCGCCAGCGCGTGCGCGGGTTCGCCGCCACGCTGGCCCGCGGCCCACCACTGCCGCGCGCCGGGAACGAGTTCCTCGGCGACCAGCGCGGCCGCGGAGGCGACCAGGCCGTCCAGGATCACCGGCGTCTTCCGGAGCGAGGCCTGCGCGAGGAAACCCGCCATCGCGGCGATGTCCGCGCCCGCGGCGGTGCGCAGCAGCGCGACCGGGTCGGCCAGTACGGTCCGCGCGCGCCGCAGCGCGTCCCGGACCGCCGCGGCCTTGCGCATCCAGGCGTTGTCGTCGATCCCGGAACCGCGGCCGACGACGGCCACCGGTTCGCTGCCGGTCAGCGCCGCGACCAGCACCGAGGCCGGGGTGCTGTTCCCGATCCCGAGGTCGCCCGCGATGAGCAGGTCGGCCCCGCCGTCGACCTCGGCGTCGGCGATCGCCCGGCCCGCGCGGACGGCGGCACGCGCCTCCTCGTCGGTCAGCGCGTCCTCGACGTCGATCGAGCCGGAGCCGCGCCGCACCTTGAACTCGCCGATCGACCGCGTCGCGGGAGCGTCGCTGTCGACGGCCATGTCGACGACCCGGACGCTCGCGCCCGCCGAGGCCGCCAGGACGTTGATGGCCGCGCCGCCGGTCAGCATGCTGCCGACGAGTTGCGCGGTGACCTCACCCGGATAGGCCGAGACGCCCTTCGCGGCGATGCCGTGGTCCCCGGCGAACACCACGACCCGGGGCCGCGTGAACGGCCGTGGCGGCGACTGGCCCTGGCAGGCCGCGACCCACACGCCCAGTTCTTCGAGCCTGCCCAGCGAACCCGCCGGTTTGATCAGTTTCGAGTGCAGGGCGATCGCCGCCGAGCGCGCGTGTTCATCAGGCTGCTCGACTTCGGCGAACTCGAGGATTTCGTCGTCCAACGCCCTGCCCCTTCGGATCGCTTCGGTGGCCGGGCCCAACCTACCCACCCGCCTGTGCCAGAGTTGCCTGTGGCTCAGACGAAGGCCGCCGGGGTGGTGCTCGCGAGCGGAGCGGGCACCCGGGTCGGCGCCAAACTCAACAAGGTCTACCTGCCGGTGGCGGGCAAACGGGTCGTCGCGTGGTCGCTCGGCGCCTTCGCCCGCGTGCCAGGGATCGACGTGCTCGTGCTGGTCATCCGGCCGCAGGACACCGAACTCGCGCACGAGGTGCTCGCCGCGCATCCGGGCGAGGTCGAACTCGTCCACGGCGGCGCGACGCGCCAGGGCTCGGAGCTGAACGCCTTGCGCCACTTGGCTTCCCGTATCGAGAGCGGAGAGATCGACGCCGTACTGCTGCACGACGCGGCCCGTCCGCTCGTCACCCCGGAACTGATCGCGGACGTCCTCGCCGGCACGCGGCGCCACGGGGGAGCGGTGCCCGGCGTCGCGGCCGACGACATCGTGCGCGTCGACGGCGACACCGTTTCCGGCGCGCTGCCCGGGGCGATCAGGGTGCAGACGCCACAAGGCTTCCGCGCCGCCCCGTTGCTCGAAGCCTACGAAACGGCCGAGCGAGAGGGTTTCGTCGGCACGGACACGTCTTCGTGCATGGAAAGGTTCTCCGCGCTGCCGGTGCGGTGGGTTCCGGGCAGCGCGGAGAACCTCAAGATCACCTACCCGCACGACCTCGTTGTCGCCGAGCAGGTGATCGGCCGAGGTTAGGGATCTCCCTGGTCGGCCTTGGCCGGTATGGCGGGCAGGATGGTGACCGGCCGGCGCGCTTCCATCGGGATCACGCAGTCCGGATGTGGTTGCAGCAGCTGGATCGGCGCGGCGGACTCGCCGGGAGCCGGGATGGTGAGCACGGCGCGCAGGGTCCAGTCGGCCGTGGAGTGGTACTGCCATGAGACGAGTGCCGGCCGGAAGACATCCGTGTCGGCGACCGTGGTGACGCGGAAGGCGCTCGCCCGTTCCTCACCGCGGAGGATGAGGACGTCGGCGCAGGTGTCCCACTGGAACACGGCGGCCCAGACCTCCGGTTCCTCCCGGGGGCCGAAGATGTAGACGACCCACCGGCGTCTTCGAAGCTCTTCGAGCAGTTCGTCGATGCTCAGGTGGTTCATCGAGCCCCCTAACGGGTTTCGGGAACTTCTCGGAGAGTAACAGGTGTGCTAGAGCACCGTCCAGAATGTGTACTAGTACGTAATAATGGGGTGTGAGCAGGATCCTTGGTGCTCGCCCATTGGTGTGCTAGAACGCTTGTGCGCACCGCGCGACCTTGTGAGGAGTCACCTTGCCCGCCGTCGATCGACCCGAACCGCCGTATCTCCAGATCGCGGGAAGCATTCGCGACGACATCGTTTCGGGCAGGCTCAAGGAAGGCGACACGGTCCCGTCCGCGCGGGAGATCGCCAGGAACTGGAACGTCGCGATGGCGACGGCGATGAAGGTGCTCTCGACGCTCCGCGCCGAAGGTCTGGTCCGCGCGGTACGCGGGGTCGGGACAGTGGTGCAGACCAAGGCACTGCACCGCTCCGCGCACGATCGGACGATCTCGATCGCGCGAACCGGCAAGGTCTATCCACCGGGCCACTACGCGAAAATCCGCGAAGCAGGCCTCCTGTCCGCACCGGACCGGGTGGCGGGCGCGCTCGGAATCGATGAAGGTACTCCGGTGATCCGTCGGCGACGGACCACGTATGCGGGCGAAGGCCGGCCGGTGTCGACGTCGGTCTCGTGGTTCGACGGCGCTGTCGCGTCGAAGGCCCCGTTGCTCTTCGAGCCGGTGCGGATCGTCGAAGGCACGGTCAAATACGTGGCGGACCGGACAGGCCGTGTTCTGGCGTCGACTCATTCTCAGCACGCCGCGGGGCTGGCGGGTGCCGAGGAAGCGGCGGAACTCGGCGTGGCCGAAGGTTCGGCGATTCTGTTGAGTCGCAACAGGTTTCTGTCCGCCGAGGGTGACGTACTCGAGTACGGCGAATCGGCGGCCTTGCCGGACCACTGGATTTTTTACGAATACAACATCGAGGACGGGGCATGAAGCACATTCACGCGGGTAAGGTCCGGGACCTTTACGAAATCGACGGCGACATTCTGCTCGTCGCCTCGGATCGCGTTTCGGTCTACGACGTCTCGCTGCCGACCCCGATTCCGGACAAGGGCGCGCTGCTGAACCAGCTTTCCGCCTGGTGGTTCGAAAAGATGGCCGACGTGGTGCCGAACCACGTCATCTCCACGACCGACGTCCCCGCCGAATTCGCCGGCCGCGCCATGCGGTGCAAGCCGCTGAAGATGATCCAGGTCGAGTGCATCGCGCGCGGCTACCTCACCGGTCTCGGAATGCGTGAATACCGGCGCGACGGCAAGGTTTCCGGCGTCGAACTGCCCGCCGGTCTCGTCGAGGCGGACAAGCTGCCCGAGCCGATCTTCACGCCCACCACGAAGATCTCCGACACCGGCCACGACGAGTTCATGACCTTCGCCGACGTCGTGAACGAGATCGGCCAGGAGACCGCGGACCGCATCCGTGACCTGACGCTCGAGGTCTATACCAAGGGTGCGGAGCACGCGGCGAAGAACGGCATCATCATCGCCGACACCAAGATCGAATTCGGTTTCGACGCCGACGGTGTGCTGACACTCGGGGACGAGGTGCTCACGTCGGACTCGTCGCGTTTCTGGCCCGCCGACGAGTACGAGCCGGGCCGCACGCAGCACGCGTTCGACAAGCAGTTCGTCCGCGACTGGTCCACGACCACCGGTTGGGACAAGACGCCGCCCGGCCCGGCCATCCCGGACGAGATCGTCGAGGCGACCCGCAAGCGCTACACCGAGGTCTACGAGCGGATCACCGGGAAGACCTGGGCTCCCGGTGGTGCTCATGCCTGAGCAGCAGGTCTACGACCCGTACCGGTTGATCGACGACGTCGAGGGCCTGCTGATCCAGCGGGGTCACCGGCCGGAGCGGCTCGACGGCCGGACCGGCGACCGGGTCGCCGGCGCGAGCAGGTTGCTGCGGGGCTTGGGCATCGATCCCTTGCGCGCTCCCGGTGACGCCCTCGACCTCGACGGTCAGGTCGCGTATCACTCGCGCGTGCACGGCGACTGACGCACGGCGACCGTCGCGGTTAGCCGGCTGAATGCGGGAAAAGCGTCCGCATTCAGCCGGCTAACCGCGTTGCGGGGATCAGGGGGAGCGGGTCAGCGTCGGGTCGGTCTCGGCGACGCCGTCGAGGGCCTCGTCGATCGCGGCGAGCAGATCCGCGTCCAGCTTCACGCCTGCCGCCTTCACGTTCTCGTGCACCTGCTCCGGTCGCGAAGCGCCGATGATCGCCGAGGCGACGTTCGGGTTCTGCAGCACCCACGCCACGGACAGCTGGGCCATCGTCAGTCCCGCCTTGTCCGCGATCGGCTGAAGCCGCTGGACGCGCTCGAGGACGTCGTCGTTGAGGAAGCGGGCGACCATGTTGGCGCCGCCCTTCTCGTCGGTCGCACGGGAGCCCTCGGGCAGCGGCTGACCGGGCTTGTACTTACCGGTGAGCACGCCCTGCGCGATCGGCGACCAGACGATCTGGCTGAGCCCTTCGCGTTCGGAGGCCGGGATGACCTGCGCCTCGATCACCCGCCACAGGGCGTTGTACTGCGGCTGGTTCGAGATGAGGGGCACCTTCAGTTCGCGTGCGATCGCCGCGCCCTGGGTGATCTGCTCGGCGGTCCACTCGGAGACGCCGACGTAGAGCACCTTGCCCTGGCGCACGAGGTCGGCGAAGGCGAGGAACGTCTCTTCGAGCGGGACGGTCCGGTCGAACCGGTGCGCCTGGTAGAGGTCGACGTAGTCGGTGCCGAGCCGCTTCAGCGAAGCGTTCGCCGACTCCATGATGTGCTTGCGGCCGAGACCCTGGTCGTTCGGGCCCTTGGGGCCGGTCGGCCAGTAGACCTTGGTGAAGATCTCCAGGCTTTCGCGGCGCAGGCCCTTCAGGCCGCGGCCGAGTACCGATTCGGCGGCCGTGTTGGCGTAGACGTCAGCGGTGTCGAACGTGGTGATGCCGACGTCGAGCGCCGCCTTGATGCAGGCCTGGGCCTGGTCCTCTTCCACCTGGGACCCGTGGGTGAGCCAGTTGCCGTACGAGATCTCACTGACATTGAGGCCGCTGCGGCCCAGTCGTCGAAACTCCATGGGCGCGACTCTACCCCAGGCCGTTAGGCTGGCTAACGACCTGGGTTTCCCCTGCTCAGACCTTGTCGCCGGGGCTGACCCGCGGCTTCGGAACCCGCAGCTTGCGGATCTGGCTGGCGCGGATGAAGGAGTACCAGCCGACGGAGGTGCCCTTGATCGTCTCGTTCGGGAACTTCAGGCGGACCATCTTCGCGATCCGGCGCCCGCTGAGGAAACCCTCGACGATCATGCCGAGCAGCATCACGGTGCACAGGAGCGTCGCGTACCGCTGGACCTCGGGGTACGGCAGGATCAGCGCGACGAACACCAGGATCGCCAGCGGCATGAACAGGCCGAGCAGGTTGCGCCGCGAGTCGACCAGGTCACGGATGTACGCCTTGACCGGGCCGCGGTCACGGGGGAGCAGGTACTTGTCCTCGCCCGCCATCATCCGCTCACGGCGTTCCTTGGCGGCGTTGCGCTGCTTGAGCTTGTACTCCGGGTCGGCCTTCGCGGACTTCCGGAGCTCCTTGTTGCGCTTCATCGCCTCCCGCATGGTGGTCGGCGGGGGCGCCACCGGGCCGCGGCGCTTGGCCTCGGCCTCACGCCGCTTGGGCGTGGCCTTGCCCTTTCCGGGCGTGTACGACTTGGCCTGGACCTCGACGGCCTCGTCGCCGGGGGTCTCGGTGTCCGTCGTGGCGGAGTCTGTGGTGCTACGGCGCAGGAACCTCACCCCTCCAGGGTAGTCGCGGGCGTCACGGTGCCACGCACCAGGCCGAGCGATATGTCACCATGGAGGGGAACAGATCGGGACTCCGACGTGTTGGACCATGTGCAAGACGAGTACCCGCAGCGAGTTCGACCAGAGGGAGAACCATGACGACCGCTGAGCAGGCAGCCGCAGCTCAGGCCGAAACCGCCGAGGAGACCCACGGCGTCACGTTGACCGACGCCGCCGCCGCCAAGGCGAAGGCCCTGCTCGAGCAGGAGGGCCGCGACGACATGCACCTGCGCATCGCCGTCCAGCCCGGTGGGTGCGCGGGCCTGCGCTACCAGCTGTTCTTCGACGAGCGCACGCTCGACGGCGACCTGTTCCGTGACTTCGACGGGCTCCGCGTGGCCGTCGACCGGATGAGCGCGCCGTACGTGTCGAGCGCCGTGATCGACTTCGTCGACTCGATCGAGAAGCAGGGCTTCACGATCGACAACCCCAACGCGACCGGCAGCTGCGCCTGCGGCGACAGCTTCCACTGACTCGCGTCGAGGCATGAAGAAGGGCCGCGAACCTCGCTCGGTTCGCGGCCCTTCTTCATGCCCGGAACGGGATCAGACGTAGGCGTCCAGATCGGCGACCTGTGCGAGACAGCGCTCGTCCACGGTCCAAGGCGGAGCGATCTGCCGGGGCAGGGGCAGGTTCTCGGCCTGGAGGGACGACGGGATACCGGCACAGTCGGCGATGAGCTCGCCGATCGATTCCGGTTCGAGGTGATACGCGGAAGTGGTCACGAACGACAAGTTAATGACTCAGGTTGGAGTAGGACACCACTACCAACCGGTAGTGTTGATGGCCGTGCCCGAAGCAACCCGTATGGGGCATGACCTGCGGGTAACTTAGCCGTCCTCGCCTCGGCGGGGCCGACCGATCAAGGAGAACCGGTGGCAGACAGCGCCAGGATCGCAGTATCCGGCAGTATCGCAACCGACCACCTCATGCACTTCCCGGGCAGGTTCGCCGAGCAGCTCATCGCCGAGCAGCTGCACCGGGTGTCCCTGAGCTTCCTGGCCGACGACCTCGTCGTCCGGCGGGGCGGGATCGGCGCGAACATCGCCTTCGGCCTCGGTGTGCTGGGCAAGCGCCCGATCCTGGTCGGCGCGGTGGGCTCGGACTTCGCCGACTACCGCTCATGGCTCGAGCGGCACGGCGTCGACACCGCCGGTGTGCTGGTCTCCGAGATCGCGCACACCGCCCGCTTCGTCTGTACCACCGACGAAGACCTCTGCCAGATCGCCACCTTCTACGCCGGCGCGATGGCCGAGTCCCGCAACATCGAACTGGCGCCGGTCGCCGCGCACGCCGGTGAGCTGTCGCTCGTGCTGATCAGCCCGGACGACCCCGCAGGCATGCTCCGGCACGCCGAGGAGTGCCGCCAGCGTGGCTACACCTTCGCCGTCGACCCCTCACAGCAGCTGGCACGGATGGACGGCGCGCAGGTGCGCGCCTTCATCGAGGGCGCGAAGTATCTGTTCAGCAACGACTACGAATGGGAACTGCTGCTGCAGAAGACCGGCTGGTCGGAGGCCGAGATCCTCGACCGCGTCGGCATGCGGATCACCACGCTCGGGGAGAAGGGCGTCGAGATCGTCGGCAAGGACGGCCTCGCGCTGCAGATCGGCGCCGTCCCGGAACGCGGCAAGGTCGACCCGACCGGTGTCGGTGACGGCTTCCGCGCCGGGTTCATCGCCGGTATCGACGGCGGGCTCGGCCTGGAGCGTGCGGCACAGCTGGGCTCGCTGATCGCCGTGCTGGTGCTGGAGACCGTGGGCACGCAGGAATGGTCCTTCGACCGGGCCGACGTCCTGGGCCGCCTCAAGGAGGCCTTCGGACCGGAGTCCGCCGAGGAGATCGCGGCGATCCTGCCCGCTTGAGCTGAGTCCTAGCGCGTGAAGGCCCCCTTCCCTCGGCTCAGCCGAGGGAAGGGGGCCTTCACGCGCGGCGGGTCAGGATGGCGGCGACCTCGGCCGGCCGGGACATGTGCGGGCAGTGCCCGGCGTCGATCTCGATCGCGGTGACGCCGAGCCGCTCCCGCGCGGCCCGGCGCATCCACTCCGGCCGGAGCGTGCGGTCGCGGGTGGGGACGATCACCGTCGACGGGATCTCCGGCGCGGCTCCTGCCGGATGCGATGCAAGCACCGCGGGGTTGAACAGCCGCAGACTGTCCACCGCCAACCGTTCGGTCTCGGGATCGCAGTCGTGGAAGAGGAATTCCGACGCTTTCGCGGGATCCGCCGTCGGGTCCACGCCGATCCAGTCGGGTTCGAGCACGGCCGGTGCCTCGTCGCGCGGGCTCCGGCCGCCGGCGAAGTCGGGGATGTAGGCGGCGACCCACACCATGGCCCGCGCGTCGAGCGCTTCGGCGATCGCGGGAAGCAGCACCCCGGATCCGGAATGGGCCACGACGACCGGCCGTCCGCCGTCGTACTGGTCCCGCGCGTGCTGCGCGTAGCCCTCGATCGGCAGGTCCACCGGGGTCAGCAGGTCCACGGCGATCGCGCGGTGCCCGGCGGCGGTGAGCAGCTTGGCCACGCGGTCCCAGCCCGCCGGGCTCTGCGTCGTGCCGTGCACGAGGACGAAGTCCATCCCTCCATGCTGGCCTTCACCAGGTGACCGGTGAAGGCCAGCACGGAGTCGTGACTAGAGCTTCACCGGGTAGACGGGTTCCGGCACCTCGGGCTTGATGCGGTTCTCGACGAAGATGCCGTGCCACAGCATGAACACCAGCAGCGCCCACAGCTGACGGCTGCGGTCGAGCTGCCCGGCCTTGTGCTCTTCGAGCAGCGCCAGGACGGCCTTCTTGTCGAGCAGCGCGTCGGTCCGCGAGTCCGAGATGATGCCCTGCGCCCAGTCGTACATCTCGTTGCGCAGCCACAGCCGGATCGGCACCGGGAAGCCCAGCTTGCGCCGGTTCAGCACGTGTCCCGGGATGATCTTCGCCAGCGCCTGGCGCAGCGCGTACTTCGTGGTGCCGTGCGCGAGCTTCTGGTCGAGCGGGATGGTCGAGGCGACCTTGAACACCTCGGCGTCGAGGAACGGCACGCGCAGTTCCAGCGAGTTCGCCATGGTCACCTTGTCGGCCTTGACCAGGATGTCGCCGCGCAGCCAGGTGTAGAGGTCGACGTGCTGCATCCGCGCGACCGGGTCCCAGTTCTCGGAGATCTTGTACCAAGGCGCGGTGACGTCCTTGAAGCCGATCCCGTCCTCATACGTGCGCAGTACCTTGCGGAGCTGGTCGTCGCGGAAGTTGCGCGCGTTGCCGTAGTAGCGGTCTTCCAGCGGCAGCGCCCCGCGCCGCAGCAGGTCCTTGCCGCGGGTGCCTTCCGGGATCTTCGTGGAGACCTTGCCGATGATCTTCCGCATCCCGCCCGGGATCTTCTCGAACGGAGCCAGCGAAATCGGCTCGTTGTAGATCGTGTAGCCGCAGAAGAGCTCGTCGGCGCCTTCGCCGGACAGCACCGCCTTGACGTGCTTACGTGCTTCGCGGGCGATGAACCACAGCGGCACGAGCGCCGGGTCTGCCACCGGGTCGTCGAGGTACCAGACGATGAGCGGCAGCGCCTCCATCATCTCGTCCGCCGACACCGTGCGGACCACGTGCTTCACGCCGATCGCGGCGGCCGATTCGGCGGCGACGTCGACCTCGGAGTAGCCCTCGCGTTCGAAACCGGTGGTGAACGCGATCAGGTTCGGGTTGTGCTCCTTGGCCAGCGTCGCGGTCGCGGTGGAGTCGATGCCGCCGGACAGGAACGCGCCGACCGTGACGTCCGGGTCGGAGATCATGTGCTTGCCGACCGAGTCGCGCATCACATCGGCGATGCGCTCGTACAGCTCGTCGGCCTCGGCCTGGTTGTTGACCGGCTTCGCGTTGAACTGCGGGTGGAAGTAGCGGGTGAACTCGACCTCACCACCGGGAACCACCCGGAACGACGTGCCGGACTCGACGCGGCGGATCCCGGTGTGCATCGATTCGGGCTCCGGCACGTACTGCAGCACCAGGTAGTGCTGCAGGGCCGTCTTGTCCAGCTTGTCCTCGACCCCGAGCACGCCCGAGAGCTCCAGCAGGCTCTTCTTCTCGCTGGAGAAGGCGACCTTGCCGGGGCCGGCGGAGTAGAACAGCGGCTTGATGCCGAACGGGTCACGCGCGCCGAAGACGACCTTCTCCTGGGAGTCCCAGATCATGAAGGCGAACATCCCGCGCAGCTTCTTCACCGCGTCGTCGCCGAGGTAGTGGTACGCCGCGACGATCGCCTCGCCGTCACCCTCTGTGGCGAATTTCGCACCGTGCTCGGCGGCCAGCTCGTCGCGCAGCTCTTTGTAGTTGTAGATCTCGCCGTTGAAGTTCAGCGTGTAGCGCTCGGGTGCCTCCGGCGGACCCCAGATCAGCGGCTGGTGGGCGTGGTCGACGTCGATGAAGGCCAGCCGGTTGAAGCCGTAGACGACCTCGGCGTCGGCCCAGGTGTCGTGCTCGTCGGGGCCCCGGTGCCGCTGGCAGCGCATGGCCGCGTCGACGGCGTCACGGGCGCTCGCCGCGTCGGCTTCGGTCGAACAGATCAGTCCAAGCAGGCCGCACACGTCTAGTTCACACACCTCTTGTTGGCCGAGCGGGGGAGAAGGGCCCAGTATGCCGGTGGGTGTGTACACCCGGATGTGGTGGGGGATACGCGTGTTGGGGTCACCCCTTAGTCAGCGCGGCGCCGCAACTCGGCTAGGCTCCGCCTGTCACGAAGATCGGTCGAGGAGGCTCTGGGTGAAAGGGCAAGGCGCAGTGGGAAATCCAGAGCGCATCCCAGTTAAGCGGGCTGGTCGCGTCGCAGCGCTCGCCGCGCTGGTGATGCTGACGGCGACGGGCTGTTCCGGGGACGAGATCCTCCGCTTCGGCTGGCCGGTCGGGGTGACCCCGCAGGCGCACGACATGCGCACCCTGTGGACGTGGACCGTCATCGCCGCGCTGGTCGTCGGTGTGATCGTCTGGGCGCTGATCTTCTGGACCGCGATCTTCCACCGCAAGAAGAAGACCGCCGACGGCGCGGAGGAGGAACTGCCCCGTCAGTTCCAGTACAACATCCCGCTGGAGATCTTCACGGTCGTCGTCCCGACGATCATGGTCTGCGTACTGTTCTTCTTCACCGCGACCACCGAGAACCGCGTGCTCGCCGAAACGGAGAACCCGGACGTCACGGTCGACATCGTCGCGTTCCAGTGGAACTGGGAGTTCAAGTACAAGAGCGACTCCAAGAACCACGACGACCCCGAGATCACCACGGTCGGCAGCTCGACCGAGATCCCGCTGCTGGTCCTGCCGACGAACAAGACGATCCAGTACAACCTGCGGTCGGCCGACGTCATCCACTCGTTCTGGGTGCCGGAGTTCCACTTCAAGCGGGACGTCATGCCGGACCCGGAGAAGAACAACCAGGACTTCACCTTCCAGAACTCGATCGACAAGGAAGGTTCGTTCGTCGGCCGCTGCGCCGAACTGTGCGGCACCTACCACTCGGGGATGAACTTCGAGGTCAGGGCGCTCTCGCCGGACAAGTACGCGCAGTACATCCAGCTCCGCGGCACGGTGAACCCGAAGAGCGGCAAGCCGAACACGGCCTCCGAGGCGCTGACGGCGATGAACTGCGGCGAACTGTGCTCGCCCTACGCCGTCACCACCACCCCGTTCAACACCGACCGCACCGCGCGGGTCGCGTCCAACTGACCCGGCTGTTCGAGCCCGAAACAGGAGTGAGGCAACGTCCATGAAGGTCGAAGGACGGATTTTCTTCCTCGTCGCGGTCTTCTCCGTCGTCGTGGCGGGTATCTACGCGTACATGACCGGAACGATGACCCGGGACGGCGTCGAGCCGGTCGGTGTGGTGGCCCTGATCCTGACCGGTGGCCTGGCCTTCCTGGCCGGGAGCTACCTGCAGTTCGTGGCGCGGCGCATCGAGCCGCGCCCGGAGGACCGGGAAGACGCCGAGATCAGCGACGGCGCCGGTGAGCTGGGCTTCTTCAGCCCTGGCAGCTACTGGCCGGTCGGTCTCGCGGCGGCCGCCGCGCTGACCGGCGTCGCGCTCGCGTTCTTCCACATCTGGCTGCTGATCATCGCGCTGGGCCTGGTCATCGTCGCCATCGGCGGGCTGGTGTTCGAGTACCACACGGGCCCGAACCACGAGTGACGTCTTGACGCCGAAACGGCGCCCCGCTCCCCGGTGGAGCTGGGCGCCGTTTTCGCATTCAGAGGACTAAACGCGGGCAGGCCGGGGCTCGGGTTCAGGGGCCGGCGTGCGTTTCGGGGCCAGCGCCGCGGCCAGGACGGCCAGCATCCCGACGACCTCCGGCCACGTCGGCCGGTGCCGGTAGGCGAGGATGTCCACCACCACCGCGACCACCGGATAGACGTAGGACAGCAGCGCCACCGTCGTGGTCGGCAGTTTCCCGATGCTCGCGTACATCAGGACGTACATCAGCGCGGTGTGCACGGTCCCGAGTAGGACCAGCCACAGCAGGCCCGAGGTGTCCGTGGGCAGCGGCGTGACGAGCAGGGCGGGTGCGAGCACGATCGTGCCGGTCACCAGCTGGACGGCCGCCAGGACGTGCGGGCGAACGTGTTTGAGCTGCTTCGCGACGAAGGAAGCGCCGGCGTACAGCGCGGCCGCGCCGAGGGCGAGCGCGATCCCCTCCAGCCGCACGGGTTTGCCGTCGATGCCGTGCGCGGACAGCGAGATGAGCGTCACTCCGCCGAACGCGATCAGTGCCCGGACCAGCTGGCTCTTCGCCATTTTCTCGCCGAGGAACGCCGCCGCGAGACCGACCAGCATCAGCGGCTGGGTGTGGTACACGACGGTGCTGACCCCGATCGACGACAGCGTGTACGAGGCGAACAGCAGGACCCAGTTCCCGACCAGGAACAGCCCGCCGAGGATGGCGAGCAGCAGGTCGCGGCGGCTGAGTGTCCACGGGTGGAGCCAGCCTCGGGCGGCGCTCCACACCAGGAGCAGCAGGCCGCCGACAAGGCTCCTCGCGAACGCCACGGCGGGGGCGTCGGCGCCGCTTTCGAGAACGACGGCACCGATCGTGCCGGAGAGTGCCATCGCGGCGGTCCACTGCAACACGGGGTTGTTCTTGTTCATGGCGACCACTTTCGCGCTCGCGTCCGCGTTCAACCAGTGTCAGAGATGACATCGACCGCAAAACTTGTGACACACTGCCTCGATGGATGTGAAGAAGGTCGCGGTCGTGCTCGCCGACCAGGTGTCGCCGTTCGAACTCGGCGTCGCGTGCGAGGTCTTCGGCACCGATCGCAGCGCCGACGGCATCGAAGGCTGGGATTTCGCGGTGTGCTCGCCCGGCGGCGCGAACGTCCTGAGCTGGTCCGGCTTCGGGCTCGATGGCCTGGAGAGCCTGGACTTCGCGGCGTCGGCGGACCTGCTGATCGTCCCGACCTGCGCGCCGCGCAGCGCGAGCCCGCCGGAGCCGGTGCTCGAAGTCCTGCGTGACGCGGCGAGCCGGGGTGCCTGGGTCGCGGGCTTCTGCGCGGGTGTCTTCTCGCTCGGGTACGCGGGGCTGCTCGACGGGCGCAACTGCACCGTGCACTGGGTGTACGAGCAGGAGTTCCGGTCGCGCTTCCCGACGGCGAAGGTCGATCCGAAGGCGTTGTACGTCGACGACGGCGGCGTCCTCACCAGCGCGGGAACCGTCGCCGCCGTCGACCTCTGCCTGCATCTGGTGCGCGAATTGCGCGGCGTCGCCGCGGCCACCACGCTGGCCAGGCGGATGGTCGCGGCGCCGCACCGGGCCGGCGGGCAGGCGCAGTTCGTGCAGGCGCCGGTGCCCGAGACCGCCGCGCCGGACGACACCGTGCTCGCCGAAGCGCTCGAATGGATCGAGCGGCGCTTGGACCGGCCGTTCACTGTCGCGGAACTCGCCCGGCGCAGCGGATTGGGGGAGCGCACGTTCCTGCGCCGGTTCTCGGCGGCCACCGGGACGACGCCGCACCGGTGGCTCACCGAACGCCGCCTCGACCGCGCACAGTCCCTGCTCGAAGAAGGCCGTCTGTCCATTGAGGACATAGCGGTCGCCTGTGGATACGCCTCCGCCGCGGCGCTGCGGCATCAGTTCGGCAAGCTTCGCGGGACCAGCCCGAGTGCTTATCGCAGGACGTTTTCCGCCGGCTAGAAGGAGATTTCCTGCCCCACGGTGACGTGGACATGGTCGGGGACCTCGTCGTGCCGGTCGCCGACGGACAGCGTCCCGGTCGGCTCGAACAGCATCAGCGACGCACCGTCCACTGAGGACGGTTTGTGGAAAGTGCCGCGCGGGACGACGAACACGGAGCCGCGGGGGAGCGTGACGACCCGTTCGCCGCCCTCCTCGCGCAACGCGATGTCCACGGTGCCGTCGAGGACGAGGAAGAACTCGTCGGTGTTCTCGTGGACGTGCCAGACGTGCTCGCCCGCGACCTTGGCGAGGCGGACGTCGTAGTCGTTGACGTGGGCGACGATGCGCGGGCTCCAGATCTCGTCGAAGCCGGCCAGCGCGGTGCCCAGATCGATCGGTTGCTTGCTCATGTCCCGATCCTCGTCACTGGACCGCCGGAGGAGTGAGTGCTAGGAATCGCATATGTCGCATGATTCCTCGCACGAGGTCGCCGTCCTGGTCGACGAAGGGTCCAATCCCTTCGAAATGGGCGTCGCGACCGAGCTGTTCGGCCTTCGGCGGCCGGAACTGGGCAGGCCCTGGTACGGCTTCACCCTGTGCGCCGCCGAGCCGTCCGTGCGCATGCACCTGGGCATGTTCACGCTCACCGGGGTCGCCGGGCTCGACGCCGTCGAGACCGCGGACACGGTGATCGTGCCCAACCGGCCCGATCCGGAGAGCCCGGCCAGGGAGCCGGTACTGAGCGCCATCCGCGCCGCGGCCGGGCGGGGTGCCCGGCTGGTGAGCTTCTGCACCGGCGCCTTCACCCTCGCGCAGGCGGGCGTCCTGGACGGGCGGCGCGCGACGACCCACTGGAAGTGGGCGGGACTCTTCCGCGAGCTGTATCCCGAAGTACTGCTGGAGCCGGACGTCCTCTTCGTCGACGACGGCGACGTCCTGACCGCGGCGGGCAGTGCGGCCGCGCTCGATCTGGGGCTGCACCTGATCAGCCGTGACCACGGCGCCGAGATCGCCAACGCGGTGAGCAGACGGCTGGTGTTCGCCGGACACCGCGACGGCGGCCAACGGCAGTTCGTCGAGCGTCCACTGCCGCCGGTGCCGGACACCTCGCTGGCGCCTGTGCTCGCCTGGGCGCGTGAACGGCTGGACCGCCCGCTCACCGTCGCCGACCTCGCCTCGCGAGCGGCGGCCAGCCAGGCGACGCTGCACCGGCGGTTCCGCGCCGAACTGGGGACGACGCCGCTGGCGTGGCTCACCACGGAACGGATCGCGCTGGCGTGCCGGCTGATCGAGCGCGGGGAGCAACGGCTGGACAGGGTGGCGCGGGCATCGGGGTTCGGTACCGCCGCGAACCTGCGTACGCAGCTTCGGCGGGCTACGGGACTGACGCCTACGGCTTACCGGGCGCGGTTCAGCACCGCTTCGTAGCCGCTCGCCCGTGCAATGAAAGGTCCCTTCCTAGCAAAATTTGCTAGGAAGGGACCTTTCATTGCACGTCGTGAGTGGTACGCGCGAAGGAATTCTTCGTTGACCACGGGCTCCTGGAGCAAGAGAGCGCCGATGCTATGAAAGGTCCTTTCCTTGCAAATTTTGCAAGGAAAGGACCTTTCATAGCATTGCCAGGAGAGCGGACACTTGCGAGACCCAGGGGTCAGGCGAAGGCGATCCACCGGTTCAGCAAGTCGGCCGCCGCACCCGAGTCGATGGCCGAGGCCGCCCGCGCGAGCCCGGCGGCCAGGTCGTCTTCCAGCGATCCCGAGAACCCGGTGAAAGCCGCCAGCGCGGCCGCCGAGTTGAGCAGTACCGCGTCCCGTACCGGCCCGGTCTTCCCGGCCATCACCTGACGGAACACCTCGGCGTTGTGCGCCGCGTCGCCGCCACGCAGGTCCTCCGCGGTCACCCGGGGGATGTCCAGCGACGCGGGATCGAAGCTGCGCTCGGTGATCTCGCCGCCGGAGACCACCCACACCGAACTCGTGGTCGTGGTCGTGATCTCGTCCAGCCCGTCGTCGCCGCGCACGAGCAGCACGGTCATGCCGCGCCGCGCGAACACCTCGGCCAGCACGCGGGTCTTGTCCTCGTAGGCGCAGCCGATCAGCGAACTGCGCGGCTGCGCCGGGTTGGTCAGCGGGCCGAGCAGGTTGAACGTCGTCGGCACGCCGAGTTCGCCGCGGGTCGGGCCGGCGTGACGCAGGGCGGGGTGGAACTTCGGCGCGAAGCAGAAGCCGATGCCCAGTTCGTTCACGCTGCGCTGGACCGTCTCGGGCGGCAGGTCGATGGTGACGCCCAGCTCCTCCAGCACGTCGGCCGCGCCGGACTTCGACGACGCGCTCCGGTTGCCGTGCTTGGCCACCGGGGCACCTGCCGCGGCCGTCACCACCGTGGCCATGGTGGAGATGTTGACCGAGTTGGACCGGTCGCCGCCGGTGCCGACGATGTCCACCGACGGCCCGTCGATCGTCACCCGCCTGGCGTGCGCCAGCATGGCGTCGGCCATGCCGGAGATCTCCGCCGGTGTCTCACCCTTCGCGCGCAGCGCGACGGCGAACCCGGCGATCTGGGAGGGTGTCGCCGCCCCGCTCATGATCTGGTCCATCGCCCACGCGGTGTCCTCCTCGGACAGGTCCGCGCGCGCGATGAGCTGGTTGAGCAGGGACGGCCAGGTCTTGGCGGCCGAGCTCATCGGCTCAGCCGTGCACGGCCGGCACCCGCCGGGCGCGCAGCACGTCGGCGACGGTTTCGGCGGCGGTCAGCGGGTCGAGCGGGTGGACCAGCACCGCGTCGGCCTGCGACCAGGTCGCGAGCCAGCGGTCGTCCTTGCGCCGGACCGAGACCACGATCGGCGGGCAATCCTCGATCTCGTTCTTCAGCTGACGGGTCAGCCCGATGCCCCCGGTCGGCTGCGCCTCGCCGTCGAGGATGGCCAGGTCCACGTTGCCCGCGTCCATCTCGACGAGGACCTCGGAGATGCCGGACGCCTCGGTGTAGTCCACCCGGCCGAGGTCGGCGGCGGGCCTGCGGCCGACGGCGTTGATGATCGCCTCGCGCACCTCCGCCTTGTGGCTGAACACCAGGATCCGCATCGCCTGCTCGCCCATGAGCGCGCCTCCGCCTCGTCTAGTCATGTCGACCCCGCGATGTTATCCGCCATGACCGACATCACGTGGACGCACCCGACGGCTGGAGCGCGTCCCAGCCCAGCGAATCCCCGCCGAGCCGCTGCGCGAGGCCCGCCATCCGTGACCGTTCCTGCGCGCAGTGCAGCGCGTCGAGGGTCTGGACCCGCACCGCGTGCGTGAGGGCGAAATCCCCGTCGGGACCCTGTTCTCGCAGCTCCCAGCCGTCCTGGGCGAGGATCGAGGCCGCCTCTTCCACCTTTTCGGGCGGCAGTTTCAAGTGATGGCGCAGGATCGCGGGCGCTTCGGCGACCCAAGCGGGTGATCTCGCCAACGCCGAAGAATCCGCCTCGGCGGGATCGAAGGCCTCCACGACGATCTCCACGCCGGGCGTGTCGACCGTCAGGCCTGGGAGCTTCGGCTTCTTGACCAGGTCACGAAGCCGATCTAGTAAACCCATGAGTAGCCCTGTTCCCACTTTCGTTCAGATGTGACCCGACACGCACGCGACTTGCCGTGGACCCACCCGGCGGGCCCCGTGCGTGAGAGGACATAATGCGACGCGTGACAACGGCAGCTCCCACCATCAGCCAGCGGGTCCACTCGCTGAACCGGCCGAACATGGTCAGTGTCGGCACCATCGTGTGGCTGTCCAGCGAACTGATGTTCTTCGCCGGACTGTTCGCCATGTTCTTCACCGTGAAGGCGCAGAACGCGTCCGGCCAATGGCCGCCGCCGCTGCACGGTGAGCCCTTCCACCTGAACATCGCGCTGGCGATCCCGTTCACCGTGATCCTCGTGGCGTCGTCGTTCACCTGCCAGTTCGGCGTGTTCGCCGCCGAAAAGGGTGACGTGTTCGGCCTCCGCCGCTGGTACATCATCACGTTGATCATGGGCACGATCTTCGTGGGTGGCCAGGCTTACGAGTACCTGAACCTGATCCACGAGGGGCTGACCATCCCGTCCGGCGCGTACGGCACGGTCTTCTACCTCGCGACCGGGTTCCACGGCCTGCACGTCATCGGCGGGCTCATCGCGTTCGTGTACTTGCTCATCCGCACCAAGCTGAGCAAGTTCACCCCGGCTCAGGCCACCTCGGCGATCGTCGTGTCGTACTACTGGCACTTCGTCGACATCGTGTGGGTGGGCCTGTTCGCGGTGATCTACATCCTTCCGTGAACGAAGCCGCCACCACGACCTATCGGCCTGAACTGACAGCAAGGGTTGCCGCAAGATGACCTCCAGCAAGAACAACACGGAGCGCCGCTTCCGCAAGCGGTCGAAGGCTCGCAGGCGGTTCGCCGGCGCGCTGGCGCTCGGGATCGCGCTGCTGAGCGTGGGCGGGTTGTACGCCGTTTTCGCCCCGGAGCCGCAGACCGCGCAGGCGCAGGGCGAGTCCGCCCTCCTGCGTGAGGGCGAGAAGCTCTACAACAACACGTGTATCGAATGTCACGGGCCGAAGCTCGAAGGTGTCACCGACCGTGGCCCGAGCCTCATCGGCATCGGCGACGCGGCCGTGTACTTCCAGACCTCCACCGGCCGCATGCCCGCGGTGCGGCAGGAAGCCCAGGCGCAGCGGAAGCCGCCGAAGCTGACCGAGGCCGAGATCAACGCGCTGGGTGCCTACATCCAGGCCAACGGCGGTGGCGCACAGCGTCCCGCCGAGAAGGGTGACGCGCTGCGCGGCGAGGACGTCGCGCGCGGCAGCGAGCTCTTCCGTCTCAACTGCGCCTCCTGCCATGGCTTCACCGGCCGCGGCGGCGCGCTGTCCTCGGGCAAGTTCGCCCCGAACCTGGACCCGGCCACGGAAGAGCAGATCTACACCGCGATGCTCACCGGGCCGCAGAACATGCCCAAGTTCTCCGACCGGCAGCTGTCGCCGGAGGAGAAGAAGGACATCATCGCGTTCGTGAAGTCCGTGAGCAACGGGAACAACTCACCCGGCGGTAACTCGCTCGGCGGTCTTGGCCCGGCCTCGGAGGGCGCGATCGCGTGGATCGTCGGGATCGCCGCGCTGATCGGCGTGACGTTGTGGATTGGATCGAAGGCATGAGCGCCGAAGGGCCGAAGCCGCCGACAGAGGCGGAGTTGGCGGACATGGATCGCGACCAGCTGGTCAAGCTGGGTACCGCGCTCGACGGGGTCGAGATCGTCGAATACCCGACGCCCTGGCCGGTCGAGGGGACGAAGGCGGAGAAGCGCGCCGAGCGCGCCGTCGCCCTTTGGTTCGTGCTGGCCGCGCTGTCCGGCCTCGCGTTCGTGGTCCTCATCGCGTGGCCGCACTGGTTCGAGTACAAGGAGCCGGGCACGCACGGCTACACCCAGTACACGCTGTACACGCCGCTGCTCGGGATCACCCTCGGGCTGGCCGTGCTCAGCCTCGGTATCGGTGTGATCCTCTACACCAAGAAGTTCATCCCGGCCGAGGTCTCGGTCCAGGAGCGCGGGGACGGCGGTTCCAAGGAGGTCGACAAGGCCACCATCATCGCCCAGCTCGCCGACTCGGGCAGCCGCAGCACCATCGCGCGCCGTTCGATGATCAAACGGTCCGCGGGCGCCGGTGCCGGTGTGCTCGGCCTCGCCGTCGCGGCGCTGCCGGTCGCTTCCTTCATCAAGGACCCGTGGAAGGACACCGAGAACCGCGACTCGCTGTGGCACTCGGGCTGGAAGAAGAACTTCCCGGAAGAGAAGGTCTACCTGCGCCGCAACACCGGCCGTCCGCACGAGATCTCCCTGGTCAAGGCCGAGGACCTCGACGCGGGCGCGATGGAGACGGTGTTCCCGTACCGCGAGTCCGAGAAGGACGACGAGCACGCGCTGTCGGCCGCCTTCAAACGCGTCGACAACCCGGTCATGCTGATCCGTCTCCGCCCGACCGACGCCGCCAAGGTCGTCAAGCGTCAGGGCCAGGAGGACTACAACTTCGGCGACTACTACGCGTACACGAAGATCTGCAGCCACGTGGGCTGCCCGACCTCCCTGTACGAGCAGCGGACCAACCGCATCCTCTGCCCCTGTCACCAGTCCCAGTTCGACGCGCTCCACTACGCCAAGCCGATTTTCGGGCCGGCGACCCGGCCCTTGGCCCAGCTTCCGATTACAGTGGACTCTGAGGGCTACCTGATCGCGCGCGGAGACTTCAACGAGGCCGTCGGACCGGCCTTTTGGGAGCGTAAGTCATGAGTTCACTCACCACCCCGACGAAGGGGACGAACCCGGTCGAGAAGGCCGCGGGCGCTGGTGCGAAGTGGGCCGACGACCGGTATCACCTGGCCAAGGGCATGCGGCACCAGCTCAACAAGGTGTTCCCGACGCACTGGTCGTTCCTGCTCGGCGAGATCGCGCTCTACAGCTTCATCATCCTGTTGCTGTCGGGTGTCTATCTCACGCTGTTCTTCGACCCCTCCATGGAGGAGGTCGTCTACAACGGCAGCTACACCGGCCTGCAGGGCGTCGAGATGTCGCGGGCCTTCGCGACCACGCTGGACATCTCGTTCGACGTCCGCGGCGGTCTGTTCGTCCGCCAGCTGCACCACTGGGCCGCACTGATCTTCGTGGCCTCGATGATGGTGCACATGTTCCGGATCTTCTTCACCGGCGCGTTCCGGCGCCCGCGTGAGGCGAACTGGGTCATCGGCGCGCTGCTGCTGGTCCTGGGCATGTTCGAGGGCTTCTTCGGCTACTCGCTCCCGGACGACCTGCTCTCCGGTACCGGTATCCGCGCGACCCTCTCTGGCATCGTGCTCTCCGTGCCGGTCATGGGCACGTGGATCCACTGGGCGCTGTTCGGCGGGGAGTTCCCCGGCAACGAGATCATCCCGCGCCTGTACACGATCCACATCCTGCTGCTGCCGGGCATCATGCTCGGCCTGGTGGCCGCGCACCTCGCGCTCGTCTGGTACCAGAAGCACACGCAGTTCCCGGGCGTGCGCCGCAAGGAGACCAACGTCGTCGGCGTCCGCATCATGCCGGTCTTCGCGCTCAAGGGCGGTGCGTTCTTCGCGCTGGTCACCGGCATCATCGCGCTGATGTCGGGCCTCTTCCAGATCAACCCGATCTGGAACATCGGCCCGTACAACGCGGCGCAGGTCTCGGCGGGTTCGCAGCCGGACTGGTACATGGCCTGGGCCGACGGCATGCTGCGGATCTGGCCCGCGTGGGAGCTCTACCTCGGGAACTACACGGTCCCGGCCGTGTTCTTCCCCGGCGCGGTCGGGATGCCGCTGCTGATCGGGTTGCTGGTGATGTACCCCTGGATCGAGCGAAAGCTGTCCAAGGACACCGCGCACCACAACCTGCTGCAGCGTCCGCGCGACGTCCCGGTGCGGACATCGCTGGGCATCATGGCCCTGACGTTCTTCGCGGTCATCATGCTCTCGGGCTTCAACGACATCATCGCGTTCGCCTTCGACATCTCGCTGAACGCGACGACGTGGGCGGGCCGGATCGGTGTCCTGCTGCTGCCGCCGATCGCGTACTACATCACCTACCGGATCTGCCTCGGTCTCCAGCGGGCCGACCGCGAGGTGCTGGAGCACGGTGTCGAGACCGGCATCATCAAGCGCCTGCCGCACGGTGAGTTCATCGAGATCCACCAGCCGCTCGGCCCGGTGGACGACCACGGCCACCCGATCCCGCTCGAGTACCAGGGCGCGTCGGTGCCGAAGAAGATGAACAAGCTCGGCTCGGCCGGACACGCCGTCGCCGGTTCGACCTGGTCCCCGGACCCGGTCGAGGAGACGATCGCGCTGGAGCGCGCCCGGTCCAACGGGCACGGCAACGGCAAGGTCGACGACATCGGTGGCGAGCCGTCCGCGGAGCGCAAGGAGATCACCTCCGGGCACTAGCCTCGGTCACCGGAAAAGGCCCCCGCTCCCCGGCACTGCCGGGGAGCGGGGGCCTTTCCCGTTCCGTCACGCGACCGTCAGCCGAGGACGTGCAGCTCCAGCGGTCGCATACTGTCCTCGCTCGGCACCACGGTGAGGCCCGCGGCGGTGAGGACCGCGGTGAGCGCCGCCCTCACCGCCGCGTGTGCCGCGTTCAGTTGCCGCACCCTTGGGTGCTCGGTCTCCCCGGCCGTCAGGTGCCGGTAGACCTCCTCCTGCCAGGCGACGTTCATCAGCCAGTTCACGTAGACGCCGCCGGCTCCTTCGAAGAGGTCCACGTCGATCGCCGCGCCGCCCTCGTCGCTGAGGCCGGACAGGTCCGGTTCGGCGATCACCCGGAAGCCCGCCTCCCGCAGCACGGCCGCGGTCCGGCCGCCCAATGCGAGCAGCCGTTCCTGTTCGGCGGGGGAGACCCGTCGCGGCGACGTCATCCGGCACCCACGAGCACGCGTTCCTCCTTGGTCTCGGCGATCAGCGCGCCGGGGAAGTTGATGCCACGGTTCTTGTACGCCTTTCGCATGTAGCCCTGCAACATCTGCTTGTACGCCGAATTGAGCAGTTTGTCGTCGGTCCAGGCCACCGAGAAGGAAACCTTGAGATCGTCCCCCATTTCGGGCAACCAATCCCGGTCACAGTTCGGGCACGGCTCTCGTTCGGAGTACAGGGCCTTGATGTCCTTCGGGTTCTTCCCCTTGGCCCGCACCTTCTGGACGATGTCCCGCTCGGAGTGCCGGTCGTCGCCGTCGCTGTAACCGATCACGTAGTTCGGGTACTTGCCGTCGGGGTTGGTCCAGCCTTCCAGATAGGCGACCGCGATGTTGTGCCCGAGCCCGAAGCCGGACCCGACCCGCGCGTCCATCGCGATGGACGACATCCCGCCGCTGTCGTAGTCGACGAGTCCGCAGGTGAAGTCCGGCAAGTCCGCGGTTCTCGCCGCGGCCACCGGGACTTCGGAGAGCCGCTTGCACCATTTGCGGATGGTCTTGAAGACCGGCGTGACCTTCTCCACGACCTTGCGGAAGAGCGCGGATTTGCTCACGAACTTCTTGATGTTCTCGACGATCTTCACGACCGCCGAAGCCACCTTCGGCAGCTTCAGGAACACCGCGACCACCGACGCGACGTTGAGCACTGTCCAGATGCAGGCCTCGATGTTGCCGTCGCCGAAGCACCGTTCCGCGTCGCGCCAGCCGATGACCTCCAGCAGCACTTCGGCGCCGATCTCGACGAGGAATTCGAGGACCCCGCCGCCGTTCTGGGCCTTGTCCCTAGCCTGCCGGTATTCGTCCAGGAGCAGACGCCCGAAGTCGGACGTCGAGAGCATCGCGGCCTCTTCCGGCGTCAGGTCCGGGAGCTGCCCGGACGCCTCGGCCGCCTTGCGCCTTTCCTCCTCCTCTTCCTGACGTTGCCGTTCTTCGGCGCGGTCCGCGGCCTGCTGGGCCTCGGTCGCGCTCTGCCTGGCCCTCTCGGCCGCGGCGGCGGCGTTACGGGCGTGTTCTTCCGCGCGGTCGGCGGCGTCCCTGGCCTCGGCCGCCGACCTTTCGGCGTTCGTCGCCGCTTCCCTGGCCAGCCGCGCGTCGTTCTCGGCCCGGCTCGCGGCGTCACGGGCGGCCTGGGCCTCCCGCTCGGCGGCGGCCGCGCTCCGGCCCGCGATGGCCGCGTCGGCGTTCGCCTCGTTGGCGGCGGCCCTGGCGGTCTGCGCGTCGGCCCTGGCGGCCGCGTCGGACGCGTTGGCGCGCTCACCCGCCGCTCGGGCGAGTGCGCCTTCGCTCGCCGCGCGTGCCGCCGCTTCCTGTGCCTCGGCGGCGGAATTCGCCGCCGCCGCGGCCGACGACGCCGCGCGTGCGGCGGCCTCGAAGGCCGGTTTCACCGTGTCCGCCGCTTGCCTGGCGGCCTCCGCGGCGCGCTCGGCGGCCAACTGGGCCTCGCGGGCCCGGTCCCGGGCCGCCCTCGCCTGCTCGTCGCCGACGGCCCTGGCCTGGGCCGCGACCAGCATGACGAAGTCCGCGTCGATGTCCGTGCCCGCGTAGGGCGCGACGACGCGGATCGCGGTGTTCGCCGGATCTGTGATGGCCGCCGACGAAGAGCTCGCCGCCGTGGACGCCCGAAGTGCGACGGAGGCCTGCGTGGCCGCCGAAACCGACTCGTTGAAGGCCGCGTCGGCCTCGGCGCGGGTCCGTTCCGCCGCCATCAGGGACCGCATCGCCTCCTGGGAGGCCTGTTCGGCCAGCTGGACGGCCGAACGCGCGGCCTCGGCCGCCTTGGCCTCCTCCGCGGTCGCTTCGCTGGCTTTGACGTTGGCCTGGGTCGCGTGCTGGTGGGTTTCCGCCGCCGACGACTCGGCCTGACCCGCCGCCCTGTTCGCGGCCGAGGCGGCTGCCTTGGCCTCCTGTGCGGCCGCGCGCGCCCGGGCCGCGGCCCGGGTCGACTCGGTCGCCGCCTCCCGGGCGACCACGGCCGCCCCGGTCGCCAGGTTGGCCGCGTTCCGTGCCGCGGTGGCGGCCGACGCGGCCTGGCCCGCCTCCGCACGGGCCGCGTCGGCCGCCCTGCGCGCGTCGCCCTCGGCCGTCGTCCCGCGGGCCGCCGCCTCGGCCGCCGTGAGCGCGTCCGCCTTGGCCTGGGCCGTCTGCTTCCGCTGCTCGGCAGCGTAGGCGTTGTCACGGGCCGTCCGCGCGTTGCCTTCCTCGGTGACCGCCCGCTGTTCGGCGTCACTCGCGAGCCGCTCCTGGTGCTGCGCCCGCTGGTTGGCGTCCTCCGCGATCCCGGCCTGACGCTGGGCCTCGCCGCGTTGCCGCCGCGCTTCCGCCGCGGCCTGGTCGGCGCGCTGCCGGGCGTTGGCCGCGTTGACGCGTTCCGCCTCGGCGACCTGCCGGGCGCTCTTCGCCCGGTCTCGCTGACGCTGCGCCTCCTCCCGGTGCCCTCGGGTGCGATCCGCGGCGGCCCTGGCCGCCTCGGCCGCGGCTTCCGCCTGTTCGCGAGCGGACTTGGCGCGGACGGCGGCGTCCTTGGCCGCCGCGGCCTGCGCGGCGGCGGCATCGGCGACCGCCTTGGCCGCCTGCGCGTGCTGTTCGGCGTGCAGGCCCCACTGACGTGCCTGTTCCGCGTGCCGCTCCGCGCGCTCCTGGGCGTTGCGGGCCTGATCGGTCGCCTCGGTGGCGTCGATCGCGTGCTGCGCGGTCTCCGAAGCGTGCACGGCGCCCTGGGCGGCCGCGGCCATTCCCCGGGCCATGTCGCCCCACTGCGTGCCGTAGGGCAGGCCGGCGGCGATGAGTTCGGCCGCCTGGACGCCCGCCCGCTCGGCGGCACTGACGGCGTCGGTCGCCGCGGTCCGGGCGTTGGCCACCTGACGCGCGGCTTCGGCCTTGACGAGGGTGAACGAATCCGCCGGGTGGTTCCCCGCCGCGTCGTTGGCGTCGAGGATCTGCTTGGCCTTACGGGCTTCGTTGCCCGCCAGCACCATCGCGTTGGCCACCCGCTGCAGCGCCCGCAGCGCGTCTCCGTGTGCCACCACCAGCTGTCCGCGTGCGGTCATCGCCCTGGCGGACCGCCGGGCGAGATCGCTCAGCTGGTCGGCCGCGCGTTCGGCGGCTTCCTGGTCGCGGATCTGTTTCTCGCGATCTTCGGCGTCGCGTTTCGCGGCCGCCAGATAACCGGTGGCGAGGAATTCGGCGATCGCCGCGTCACCGGCGTCGAGCGCGGCCTGCGCCGCGGTCTTCACGTGGTGCCCGGCGACGCCGAGCAGGGCGGTGACCCGCGCGCGCAGCTGGTCGGCCCTGGCCTGCGTCCCGGCGGCCATCTGCGCGTCCCGTTCCTCCGCGATCTCCTTGCCATAGGCGAGGAACTGCTCGCGATCGGTGTCGGTGCCCGCCAGCACCCGCTGGACCTCGGCCCGGAAGATCGGGCCGCCGGTGCCCGTCATCGCCTGGATCGTGGCCCGGTTCTGTCTCGCCGTCTCGGTCACGCGTGCCGCGGCGCGGGCTCTGGCCGCGTCGAGACCGCGTTCGAGGAATTCCTCCAGCGCGGCGGCGGTGCCCGCGGCCAACGCGGCCGCGGCCGCCTCGCGGACTTCCGGCTCCTCCGCCAGTTCCGCGTGGTCGGCGACGATCTGACGGACGAAGGGTTCGCCCGCGAGCGGGGGGACACCCGCTTGCCCGTCCCAGTTGCGGTACGGGTCCTCCGGCATCGGCCGCGCGGGTGACGTCGGCGGCGGGGTGACCGGCGGTGGATCGTCGGCCGAGGCGGAACCGGGCTGGATCAGCCCGGCGAAAACGGTCAAAACCAAGAAGAGAACGAGCGCTCTCAGCGCGTGTTTCGTTCTGGACATCAGAAAACCCCCGGAAAATTCGATTCCTGGAAAGGGCGGGAGAAAAGGCGGCCTCGCCGATTCCCGGCGAGGCCACCGGCGTCACCTGCGGTACGCCCATGCTCCTTGCTGCGCGGTGTGGTCGATGTTCCCGAACTGGAACATGCTCCGGCGCTTGCCCGGTTCACCCGGGACGTCCATCTCGTCGGAGATCGGATAGCCGAGCCAGCTTCGTTCCCAGCCCATCTTTTCGTAGAGATCGCGGATGGCGCCGTAGATCAGCCGCGAATCGGTGTTGGGACTCCAATAGATGGAGCGGCCGCTTTCGAGATGGGTCGCCCGGCCGATCCCGTCCGGGAGGAAGAGATTGTCGACGACTGGCAGGTTGGCCGGGAGCTTGTGCCCGCCCATGGACCAGTACTTGGTCAGGATCGGGTACAGGATGTTCTTCGGCCCCTGCGTCGGGTTCCAGAAAGCCGCGCCGTTCTGGAACTTCCGCAGCCGTACTCCGTTTTCGATGTACTCCGGCGTGGTCGCCGGCCCGAAGTACTCACGCCACCAGTCCTCGTTGAGCAGGCGGAGGTCGATCTTCGTGGAGATGTTCGGGTTCGGGTCGACGGTCTTCCACGACGCGTCGGTCGCGAAATTGCCCGTGGTGTCGAAGTTGTTCTCGTTGCTCTGGCCGTGCGCGGCCCACAGCTCGCCCCAGAACTGCCGCAGGTACCGGCCGGGGTGCGCCTTCGACTGCAGGCTCACGTTGCCGGCACTGTTGTCCAGGCCCGGCCGCGCGCACCAGGTCGCGTTGAGTTTGAACCCGTCGGTGCCGTCGTTGCCCGCGAGCTGGACCCGCAGGTTCGCCCCGACCCGCAGGTAACTGCCGACCCGGGTGGCCGATTCGAGCGAGAAGCAGTTCGGGTCCGCCAGCCCGGTGACGACCTTCCAGCTGGCCTCGCCGAGCGGAGCGGTGACGGTGTTCGCCGGCTGCGTCCCCGGGGTCGCCCACGCGTCACCTCCACCGCTGCGCACGTGCCAGCCGCGGGTGTTCACGGTGACCCCCTGGAAGCCCTGGTCCAGCGGAACGTACTGGCCCTTGGCGAGGAAGTCCTTGACCTGGTCCCAGGTCCCGGTCGCCGCGACCGAAGCCGCCGCGGCCGAGAGCCGAGGACGCAGCCTGCTCGCGTCGGCCTTCGCCTTGATGTCCCGCACCTTCTGACGGTCGGCTTCCTCGCGCTCGCGCAGGATCCGGGCGTCGTCGCGGGCGCGGGCCTCGCCGATGCCGGTGGTGATGAACCGCGCCCAATCGGCCGCTCCGGCGATCAAGGCGGCGTTCGCCGCGTTCTTGATCTCGCGGTGCGCGGGATCGGCCAGCTCCGGGGTCTTCAGCAGTTCGCGGATGAAGTCGTCGTCGGTCATCACGAGCCAGCTCGCGACGGCGACGACCGGGATCTTGTGGCAGGCGTCCTTCTTGGCCGCGACGGCCTCGGCGCGGCGGCCTTCTTCCTCGCCCTTCTGTTTCTCCCGCTCGATGTAGTCGAGCTGGTCCTGGTGATGCAGCTCCCGGATCTTGTTCTCGATGAAGTCCTTCCAGACCGCCGCGTCGCCACCGAAGGCATCGAGGGCGCCGAGCTTGAGCTTGGTGCCGGCCGGGGCCCGTTGGTAGACCTTGTAGACGAAGTTCTGGTCGTTGTCGTTGAGGATGACGTCGTCGTAAGGGAGTTCGGCGTCGATCAGCACCTCCCGCCGGATGCGGACGGTCTCGTTCCACGCGTCCTGGCGGCGCTGCCGTTCGATCCGGTCCCGCGCGGCGAAGTCGAAGACCCCGGTGCGGATGAACGCCGTCGCGTCCGGCGCCGTGGGCGTCTGCACCATGATCCGGTAGACGCGGTACGACTCCTCCCTGGTGAGCGGGAAGTCGGTGCCGTTGATCCGGTCGTAGACCTTGAAGACGAAGTTCATGTCGGTGGCGTTGCGCCATTCGGCCGTCGCGTCGCCGACCTCGATTTCGTGGACCGCCCTGACCTTTTCCAGTTCGGTCGCGGCGGGGAGTTCGGCCGCCGCCGCGTCCGGGCTCTCCAGCGGTGCCTCGGGTGCGGGCGGTGGCGGTGCGGCGCTCGCGCCGGCCGGGGCGAGCAGTCCGGTCAGCGCGGTGGCGACGGTCAGGATCGCGAGGGTTCGGGTAAGTCTTCCGGTGTTCCCCAGTGTTCTTCGCATTTCGGAATACCTTCGTCGAGGTGAAAGAAGACCGGCCGGGGATCGGGATCGCCCGATCCCCGGCCGGATTCGGGCTGGACTCAGCCGATGGGGACGACGACGCGGCGAAGCACCTTCATTTCGCCGTCGGCCGCGTTCCAGGTGATGTACCAGCCGTTCTGGAAATCACTGCGGCGCCCGCCCGGGATGTCGTACTCGTCGCTGGTCGGGAAACCGAGCTGACCGGTCTCCGCGCCGAGCGAGTCCCATTTGCCGCGGATGGCGCCCATCACGAGCTTGGCCCCGGTCGCCGGGGTCCAGTAGATCGCGACGCCTTGCTGCAGCGAGATCTTCGCCGAACCGTTCCCGGTCACCTGATGGGTCAGCGGCAGCAGCCATTTGTGCCCGCCCATCGCCAGGTACCGCGCGTGGACCTCGCCGGTGACGAACCTGGACCCGGTGTCGGGACCCCAGTAGACGCGGCCGTTCTGGAAGTCCCGGTAGCGGACGCCGGCGTCGTGGACCTCGGCGGCCTTCGGGTTCCCGGCCAGGGCGCGCAGCTGGTCGTCGTTGTACCAGCCGAGCATCAGCGGGGTCGAGACCTCGGGGTTGGGGGCGACGACCTTCCAGCCCGAGTCCTCGTTGAACAGCCGGTCGGTGTCGAACCAGTTGCCGCCGCCGAGCTGGGCGACCCACAGCTGCGCGTCGATGTGCCGCAGGACCCGGCCCGGCTGCGCCTTCGACTCCAGCGCGATGCCCCAGCCGGTGCGCTTCGGGCACCAGGTCGCGTCCCGTTTGAACGCGTCCGTGCCGTCGTTGCCGTGCAGTTTGACCCGGAAGTCCTGCTGCCGCAGGTAGTTCCCGGTGCGATCGACGGATTCGAAGGAGTAGCAGAGCGGGTCGGCGAGCCCGTTCGCGACCTTCCACGTCGCGTACGGCAGCGGTTTGGTGCCGTCGGTGCCCGCCTGCCCGGGCGTGATCCAGGCGTCGCCACCGCCGCCGTGCGCGTACCAGCCCCGCACCCCGGGCGTCACGGTCTGGAGGGACTGGTTCAGCACCTGGTACTGGCCCTCGCGCAGGAACGCGACGACGTCGGCGCGCGAACCGGTGAGCGCGGTGTCGGCGGCCGCGACCAGCCGGGGCCGGACACCGCCGTTCTCCGCCCTGGTCTTGATCTCGCGGACGACGCGGCGGTTCGCCTCGTCCTCCTCGCGCTCACGGCGTGCCTTGCCGCGGTCGGCCGCCTCCTTGAGGCCGGTGTTGACGAACGTCCGCCACACGGCCGGGTCGATGCTGCGCGAAGCGAGATCGGCGGCGTCCTTGATCTCGACGTTCGCCGGGATCGCGAGTTCGGGCAGGCGCAGCAGCTCACGGATGAAGACGTCGTCGGGGGCCTGCAGCCAGACGGTCTGGAAGGTGGCGGGGATGGCGGCCACCGCCGAACGCCGCTTGAGTTCCCGCTCGACCCGCTGGGCCTCTTCCTCACCCTGCTGACGCGCCTTTTCGATGGCCGCGAGGTCGTCCTGCTCGGCGAGTTCGAGGACGGTGACCTCGATGAAGGTCTTCCACGCGGCGGCGTCACCCTGGTACGCGGTGGCGGCGCCCGCCTTGACCTTGCTGCCGGTGGCGGCCCGGCTGAAGACCTGGAACACGAAGTTGCGGTCGGTCAGGTCGAGCATCGCCGGGTCCGGGGCGATGTGCGCGTTCTCCATCGCCTTCATCCGCGTGGTGACGCGATGCTGCTTTTCGGCGTCGCGCAGCACCTGTTCGTCCTGGTCGCGCTGGACGAATTCGTGGACGCCGGTGCGGATGAACACCGAGGCGTCGGGCACGGTGAGCCCGTAGACCCGGGAGGCCTCGGCCTTGGTGCGGGGGAACGTGTCGATGCTGATCTTGTCGTAGATCCGGAAGACGAAGTTCTTGTCGGACAGCCGGAGCCAGTCGTCGGTCGGTTCCCCGACCTGGATGGCGTTGACGGCGTCGACCTTCTCCCGTTGCGTGGCGGCGGGAATGACCGTAGAGCCGACATCGGGTTCGGCCGTCGGGATCGCCGGCGGCACGGCCTGCCCTGGCGGTGGTTCGACCGCGTGGGCGGGAGAGCCCAGCAGTCCGGAAAAAGCGGCGGCGACGGCGGCCACCGCCAGGCCACGGCTCAACCGTGACGTGGACATAGTCGTTCTTCGCATACCCCAGTCACCTTTTCTCGAGTGAGACGGTCGTGATCAGCTCGGGTTCTTGATCCGCTGTTCGCCTTCGAGTGCCTGCCGCAGCAGCGATTCCCAGTACGCGGCCTGGTCGACGGCCATCGAGCGGTTGTTCTCCCAATCGGCCTCGGTCGTCTTCGCCGGGTCGATGATCGCGTTCCAGTTCGGGTTCTGCGCCTGCTGGGCCGCGAGCAGGATGGCGCGCCACGTTTCGGCCTGCTGCCGCGAGAAATCGCGCGCCTCCTCCCATTTGGACTGCGCGGGCGAGGCCTGCGTGCCGACGGTCCGCCAGGCCACCGCGGCCTTGTCCCTTGCTTCCTTGCCGGCTTCGCCCTCGGTCTCCCTGGCGGCCTTCTCCGCGGCTTCCGCGTCGGTGATCAGCCTTGCGATGGTGTGCAGCCACTGCTGGTTCTGGTCGAGCACCCGCTCACGGAACGACTCGATGTCCAGCCGTGCCGCGTGCGCCCAGCCCCAGGCGAAGAAGTCGGTCAGATCGTCGTCGGTCGACCCCGTCCGCACGGCGTAGGAGGCGGCGAACCGCACCTGCGCCCCGGGGTCGTTCTGCGCCAGCATCCGGATGTAGCGGCGATCCTCTTCGACCAGCGCCCGTTTCTGCTCACCGAGGTCGGCGCGGAACTTCAGGTCGCGGGCCTTGGCGGCCTCGTAGCCGCCGCCGTGGCAGAACTCTTCCCGTTTCGACGGCGTCTGGGTCAGGTAGTACGAGGCAGCTTTGTGGACCTCCGGCGAATACTGCCTGGTATGCGTTTCCAGCAGCCTGTTCAGGAAATCGATGTTGCGTTTGTCGAGGTTCTGCGCCCTTTCCTTCGCGAAGACGAGCCCGCCATCGGGAAGCCGCAGGAACTCGATGGCCGCCGCGTCCGGATCCTCGCTCAGCAGCGCCACCCACGCGTCGGTCCTCACCGTCGCGTACACGCCGTATTTCGCGTGGTACAGCACTTCCCTCCGGGCGACCTCACCCGGCGTCGAGGCCGCGACCGAGACGACGCCCGGCACGGCCGCGACCGCCACCGGGACGGAGACCGTCCCGGTGAACAGGACGGCCGCGCACAAGGCACAGGACAGCATTCGTTGATACACGGAAGCCCCCAATAACTTCGGTGCAGAATGGATATTCGGTTGTGTGTGGAATGGTCAGCGGCGATAGGCGAGCGTTTGCCCGGTCGCCGGATAGTGGACGATCCAGCCGCCCTGGAAGTCGCTGCGCCTGCCGTTGTCGATGGCGTACTCGTCACTGGTCGGGTAGCCGAGATAGCCCGTCCCGCCGCCTTCGGCGATCCACTTGTCCTGGATGGCGCCGTAGACGAGTTTCGGTTCGATCGACCTGTCGCCCCGGTAGAGGCTCGCCCCGTTCCGGAACTTCACGCGTTGCGCGCCGTCGGGGAGGGTCTCCTGGTCGGCCTCCGGGAACGAGAACTGGAGACTGCCGAAGGCGACGTACCTCGCGACGAACGGCGAGCCCATCCACCTCGTGGCCGCACCGAGCCGATCGTGGTAGTACATCCGGCCCTTTTCGAAGTCGCGGTACCGGAACCCGTTGCCGTCATAGCCTTCGAACACCTCGGGGGCGACGGGAGCGCCCACCGCCGAGGCGGCCGCGGCGTCGTTGTACCACCGGAGCATGAGGACCGTGGTGACCTCGGGATCCGGTTCCCGTGCCGTCCACGCGGTGTCGTCCATGAAGGACGGGCCGCCGTCGAAGGCGTTGGGCCCGGTCCGTGCCGCCACCCAGAGCTTGTTCTGGAAATGGCGGAGGAACCGGCCCGGCTGGGCCTTCGATTCCAGCGCGACGTGAGCCGAGACGGGTTTCGGGCACCAGGTCGCGTCGAGTTTGAACTGGTCCGTGCCGTCATGACCCTGCACCTTCACCGCGAGGTTCTGCTGCCGGAGGTAGGTGCCCACCTGACGGGTGGATTCCAGCGAGTAGCAGCCCGCGTCGGCCAGTCCGGTCACCACCCGCCAGTTCGCCGCGGGGAACGGCCTGGTCCCCGTCGGCCGGTTCGGGTTGTCCCCGGTGCTGATGGTCCCGTCGCCGACGACGTTGCCGGTCACGTAGAAGCCACGCCGCCCTTGGCCGGTGGCCATGAGCGACTGTGCCAGCGGCAGGAACTGCCCGTCCCGCAGGAACGCGGTGACTTCGGCGGGCGTGCCCCGCAGTGCCGCGTCGGCGGCTTGGACCAGCCGCGGCCGCAGCCGGGAGGTCTCGGCCTTCGCCCTGATGTCCCGTACCTTCTGGCGATCGGCCTCGTCGCGCGCGGCCTGGTCACGGGCGTTGTCCCGTTTGACCGCGTCGTGGACGCCGCGGTCGATGTACGCCCGCCACACGAGCCTGTCGCTGCTCTGCAGCGCGGCCAGCGCCGCGGCCCTGACCTCCGCGTGGACCGGATCGGCGAGCTGGACGGTCTTGAGCAGCTCGCGGATGAAGTCGTCGTCGGTGACGCCGAGCCACGCCGGGTTCAGCGTGATCGGGACGGCGTTGACCGCGTTGGTCCGCGCGAAGTCGGACTCCAGCTTCTTCGCGGCTTCTTCGTCCCGCTCGCGTTCGCGGGCGATGGCGTCGAGCTGATCCTGTGTGTGCAGGTCGTAGACCGCGGTGGTGATGAACGTCTTCCAGCCGGCTTCGTCCCCGCCCCAGGCTTCGAGCGCGCCGTTCTTCACCTTCGGACCGGCGGCGCGCTTCCAGACCTGATAGACGAAGTTCTGGTCGGTACCGTCGAGCATCGCGGCGTCCGCGGTGATCCCGACCCAGCGCGCCGCGTCCTCCCTGGCCTTCCTGGCCAGCGCGAGC
Organism: Amycolatopsis sp. NPDC043889; assembly: GCF_056435645.1. Lineage (NCBI taxonomy): Bacteria > Bacillati > Actinomycetota > Actinomycetes > Pseudonocardiales > Pseudonocardiaceae > Amycolatopsis > Amycolatopsis sp. NPDC043889. Next base: position 169,897 of record NZ_JBWKEC010000011.1, on the reverse strand, counting down.
GCGCGGTCACGCCTGATCTTCTCGTCGTGGTCGCGTTCGACGAATTCGTGGATCCCGGTGCGGATGAACGCCGACGCGTCGGCGACTTCTAGTTTGTAGACGCGGTACGCCTCGGTCCTGGTCAGCGGGTACTGCGCCGGGTCGGCCCGGTCGTACACGCGGAACACGAACGCCTTGTCGTCCAGTGAGGTCCAGTCGGCGGTGATCTCCTCACCGATGGCCGTGACGGCCCTGGCCTTTTCGAGAAGGCTGGCGGGCGGGACCTCCGACGCGGTGGCGCCGGTCGCACCTTCGGCGGCCGTCGGTGACACGATCGCGAGGTTTGCGGACAGGAAAACGGCAGCGGCCATCGCCGCGATCCCCAACGGGATCGATCTTCGATACATTTTCGGTTATCCCCAGTTTCCGAGATTCCCCCAGTGAAATCCCGGTCGAGGTTCACCTAACCGCTGATGTCCGATTCGCGCAAGATCCGCTTGGACGAGTCAGGAAATCACTCTTGTGGCGAGTGTCCGGACAGGAATTCTCAGGCGCCTTCGACGCCGATGTCGAACGCGGACTCGCTGTCGGCCTTCGAGTACGAGCGGAACGCGATATGCGTGACCGTGTTCAGCACGCCGGGGACCTTGCCGATCTTCGCCGGGATCAGATCCGCGAGGTCTTCGTGGGCCGCGACGCGGACCGAAGCGATCAGGTCGACGTCGCCCGCGCAGGAGTAGACCTCGCGGACGCCCTCGATGTCCGCGATCGCCTGTGCCGCCTCGGGGATGGCATCGGCCTCGACCTGGACCAGCACGATCGCGGTGATCACTACAGCGCCTCCTACGTCAATGAATCCGGTGCCGGAATCCTAGCCCGCCACCCGTTCCAGTGCCGTCGCGCTCGCCGCCAGGTCGAGCCACTCCTGCCAGCCGCCCGCGGCGGCGGGCTCCGCCCACGGATGCGTCGTGCGCACGAGCCGGACACCCGGGCGGGTCAGCCAGCGCAGGAGGATGCCGATCTCCTCGGGGATCGCGCCGAAGAGCGGGCCGGGTCCCGGGATCACCGTCTCCGCCGAGGCCACGAGCATCTCGACGACCGGCATCGGCGGCACCCCGCGCCGCGCGACACCCGCCGACGCGAGCCTGCCGTGCCGGATCACCGCCAGTTCCCAGCCGCCGTTCCCGTCCGGCCCGGCGGCGATCAGCTCCGGGATGCCCGCCAGCGCCGACTGCCGGTGCGCGCGGCCGACCGCGCGGATCAGCCCGGCCAGGTGATCGCGATGCTGGGCGGCCTGTTCGTAGTGTTCCGCCGCGGACAGCCGGGCCAGGTGATCGGCGGCGGCCCGCAGCGGACGTCCGTCCGTCCCGGCGATGAGCCCGGACACCGCCAGCACACTCGGCCGGTACGCCTCGACCGTCTGTTTGCCGGCGCACGGCGCCCCGCAGCGCCCGAGCTCGGCGAGGACACAAGGCGTCCCGTTCGGCGCGGTGGCCGAGATGCGCTGGGTGCACGTCCGCAGGCCCGAGGCACCGGCGAGGGTGTCCGCGGCGGTCCGGGCGTCGATCTGGGTGCGAAAGGGCCCCAGCATCCCGTCTCGCGGCATGCGGACCACCGACAGGCGGGGGAACGCCTCCTCGGTCAGCGCGACCCACCACGCGTGCCGTGGGTTCTTGGAACGGCGGTTGTACATCGGGCGGTGGGCGGCGATCAGCCGCAGCTCCCGGACGGCGGCCTCCAGCGCGTGCGCGCATTCCACCGCGTCGACCCGTTCGGCCAGCGCGACCATCTCCCGGATCCGGCCGCGGCTCTCCGAACCGGTGAAGTACTGCCGGACCCGGCGGCGCAGATCGGACGACGTCCCGACGTAGAGGACCTCGTCGCTCGGGCCGCGGAACAGGTAGACGCCGGGCCTCGATGGCAGATGCTCGGCCAGCGAGCGTTTGCGGCGCTGGGCGGCGGTCACCTCGGGCAGGTAGTCCAGCAGTTCCTCGAGAGTGTGGACGCCGAGGTTGCCCACCCGTTCCAGCAGGGCGTGCAGGACGTCGACGGTGGCGCGCGCGTCCGCGAGCGCGCGGTGGTTGGGCGTCGTGCGCGCGCCGAACAACGCGGCCAGCGCGGAAAGCCGGTAGCTGGGCGTCTCGTCGCGGGAGATGACCCGGCGGGCGAGCCGGACCGTGCAGACGACGGCCGTCTTCGGCCAGTGGTAGCCGTGGCCTTCGCAGGCCGCGCGCATGAAGCCGGTGTCGAAGGCGGCGTTGTGCGCGACGAGCACGGCACCGGAGATGAACTCGAGGAAGGCGGGCAGCACGCGCTCGATGCGGGGAGCGTCGTAGACCATCGCGCCGGTGATGCCGGTGAGCTCGACGATCTGCGGCGGGATCGGCATCCCCGGATTGACGAAGGTGGCGAATTCGCCGACGACCTCGCCGGCGCGGATCTTGACCGCCCCGATCTCGGTGATCCCGTCCGGACCGGGTTTCGTCCCCGTGGTCTCCAGGTCGAATACGACGAAAGTGATGTCCCGCAAGGGAGTTCCCAGCTCGTCGAAGGCGAGTTGCGCCGCGCCGGGCCGCCGTCCGGTGTCCATGGTCGGGCACAGTAGGGGCGGGCACCGACAATCCCGGGGTGTCCCATCGAGCGCGCCCCGAGGGGATGGGGCCTACGCTGGAGCGATGCAACCGCAGCCCGCAGTGCCCGAATCGCCCGAGGACGCCATCGGCGGCCTCTCGGGTGTCGTGGCGTCCGCGGGCGCGCAGGAGCCGTCCGAAGAGGTGCCCGCCGAAGGCTGGACGTCCTTGCCGGAGACCGTACGCGAGCGGATCGCCGAGCTGGCGGCCGCCGCCGTCGGCAAGCTGCCGGTCGCCGACGTGCCGAGGCAACTGCGCCCGGTCGCGAAGTTCGCCCCGGCGAAACGCGCGAAACTCGGCGGGACGGCGTTGCTCGCCGCGTTGGGGGAGTCGTCGCAGTTCCGGGTCGCGGTCACCGAATGGCTGCGCGACCACCGCAAGGACGCCCTCGACCCGAACGCCCCCGATTCCGTCGCCGCCGCGGCCGCCGCCGTGCTCCTCGGCGAGGCCGGCGCGGCCGGACGGGTCCGGCTGGTGGCGAAGAACGCCGAGGAGACGGCGTTGCGCGCCGAACGCGACGCCGCGCTGGCCCGCAACCAGCGGCTGGAGACCGAACTGGCCCAGCTGCGCGAAGAGTTGCGCGAGGCCAAGGAAATCGCCAGTGGTGCGCGGGGAGAACGCGACGCCGAGGTCGAGAAGCTGCTGAAGCGTTTGCGGGAACAAGGTGTCCAGCTGCGCCAGGCGAAGGACGCCGTCGCCGAGGCTCACGCTCGGATGGAGAGCGGAGGCGCTGAGAGCGCGGAGGAGATCAAGGCGCTGAAGGCCCAGCTGGACCGTGAGAGGCAGCGTGTCGCGGCGGAGCGGGCGCGGGCCGAGAAGGCCGTCACGGACGCCGAGATCGCCCGGCAGTCCGCCCGCGAGGCGCGTCAGGCCGACGAGGTCAGGCTCGGGCTGCTGCTGGACACGATCGAAGGCGCGGTCGGCGGGCTGCGCCGGGAACTTTCGGTGAGCGCGCGGGGGCAGCGACCGGCGGACATGGTCCGCGGCGCGACGTCGGGTATCGGGGCGGGCGGCAAGATCCAGGACGTCACCGGGCTCGACCGGCATCTCGCGCTGCCCAACGTGCACCTGATCGTCGACGGCTACAACGTCACGAAGACCGGATATCCGGAGCTGGCGCTGTCCGACCAGCGCGACCGGCTGATCCACCAGCTCTCCGCGCTCGCCGCGCGGACTTCGGCCGAGGTCACCGTGGTGTTCGACGGCGCCGGTGTGCTCTCCGTGCCCGCGGCGGTGCCGCGAGGGGTGCGGGTGCTGTTCTCCGAACGCGGTGTCCTCGCGGACGACGTCATCCGGTCCCTGGTCGCGGCGGAGCCGCCCGGGCGGCCGATGGTGGTCGCGAGCACGGACCGGGCGGTGGCGGACTCGGTGCGGCGCAAGGGCGCGCACCCGGTGCCTTCCGCGGTGCTGGTGTCGCGGCTCAGCCGAGTGTGAGGTGTGATCGCCACTTGAGCGATCGCGCGTCGAGTGGGCGTTGGGGCGCGTCTCGTGAGTGGTAATGACGGTTAGAGCCAACGGTGTCTTGCGTACCTACCGGAGGCGGCTGCCGGTCGGTCGCGGGTCCGTGAAGGCCTCCTTCCCTACGCTCAAGGTAGGGAAGGAGGCCTTCACGGACACCAGAACGCCGGCAACGGCACGTTAAGGCTGGTCCAGGTCCCCTCGTGAGTGGTAAGGACGGTTAGAACCGTCCTTACCACTCACGAGCAGGTCGGGCAGGTGACGCGTTCGGCCGTCGGTCGCCACCCCTCCCGCATGAGGACCATCCGCACCTCGGCCGCGACCTGGCACGGCGAATTCCGGACGTCCTGCCAGCCGTAGACCAGGCGTGCCCGGCCGGCGAGTTCGGCCGCGTTGTCCCGCCGACGGTCCCGGAACGCGACGGCGGCCATCGCGTGGGTGGCTCGCCCGTCCAGACGGACGGTCAGCGCCGCGCCTCGCGAGTCGTAGGTGACGTCCTCCCACAACGTCTTTCCGTCGACTTCGACCGCTGTCTGCCGGTCCCCCGGCGGCAGGCCGTGTCTTTCCTCGACCTGCTCCTTGAACTCCACTTCGAGTGCTGACATGAGACCTCCGGCCACCAGTTCGAGACCTCGCTGGATCTCGGCGCGGAAGCGGAAAGGCGGACGCATCGAGACGCAGTCCCGCATCGCGGAGACCGGGACTTTGCTCCGGCTGACAAGGTCGACGACGACGTTCACCGCGTCTCGTGCGTTGGCCTGGGAGGCCGCCAGATCGACGATCGTGTCCGTGGGTTTGGTACGCGGCGGCCATGCCTCGGCGGCGGAGTACGGGAGCGCTCGCGACCGGTGCACTTTCACCAGTGAAGGCTGGGAAATCGCGGAACTGGAATAGGGCACGGTGATCTCGATCGGCCCCTCCTGGACCGGCAGGAGGCGCCATTCCTCAGCCGCGGTGCGATGGCTCAGCACCGCGTGCCCGCCTCCGTAGCGGAGCGCGGCATGAATCCTGGCCGACCTCAGGAGAAGGCCTGTGAAAGTCGCGTAGACCCGCGGCAGAACACGCTGCCAGCGCCCTGCCTGCAAGTTCGCGACGATGTCGGCCTTGCTGTGTCCATAGGCCAGAAGCTGGGCCCTGGTCACTATGCCGTGCTGTTCCTGCAGGAGGACCGGCCAGCTCGGTCGTTGTTCGGCCGGGATGGCTTCTTCCGACCAGCGTTTGTGTAGGGGCACACGTCCACGGTGGCTGGGGAGGGAGGCCGAAAAGGAGGTACGGGCGAAAGTTGTGGATGGTGGGAGAGGTTGTGGACAACTCGGGCCTCGTGAGCGGTAAAGACGGTTCTAACCGTCTTTACCACTCACGAGGCCCGAAACTGTCGGTGGTCGCTCTTAATGTGCACCTCACCACTGAAAGTGAGGAGTCCGAGATGCATGACAAGGCCATCGCCGACATAGCGGACATAGAGACGCTCGTCATCGATTGCGACCGGTGCGCGGTCCGCGGTGACGCATGTCATGACTGTGTCGTCAGCGTCCTCCTCGGCGCGCCGCCGGCGCTCGAATGGGACGCCGACGAACGGAAAGCGGTCGACGCGCTCGCGGAGGCGGGGATGATCCCGCGCCTCCGGATGGTCGCGATCGTGGAGCAGGAGCGCCGGAAGTCGGCCTGAGACACGCCACTACCGGGACATTCGACGAGTGGTCGATCCGATCGGGTGAACGGTAGGTAGTCGCGACAGGTCCCAGGATGTAACGCCCGTCACATCTTTCCGCTCATGCTGGTCCGAAGGTGTTTCGGCGCATCACGGAGAGTTTTTGCGCCCGCCATGGTGGACGTCGTGCCCGCGGTTTCGTAACCTGTCCGAGATCTCGTGGCCGGAAGTCGTCGCCAGACGACGACACGGGATCGCCACCGAGGCAGCTTTGTCGGGGAGTTGCAGCAGAACCAGCCGTGCGTCAAACCTGTTGCGATAGCTCTCGGCCAGGCGCAAGGCGGGAACGCGGGGAACCGCGCGGGTCTCACGGCCGGCGTCGCGGCTCCGCGGAAGAGGGCCCCCGACCTCTTCGTTCCGGGTTCCGAGTCGGTGGCCGACAGCAAAGGAGACACGCGCGACCGTGCAGTCGCATCCAGTGAAGCGCGTGGTGTCAGGAGCTTTGGCCGCGGCCGCGGTGATCACCGCGGTGACCGTCGTCCAGGCCCCCGCCACTGCCGCCCCAGGCCCCGCCCTCCAACAACCCCCGTCCGGCTCGGACGCGCTCGCCAAGTACCGCGACCTCGCGGCACAGGCGGAGAAGGCGAACGAAGACCTCCTCAAGGCGAAGGACGACCTCGCCGCGAAGCAGAGCGAGCTCGACAAGGCGACCGCCGACGCCGCCGCCGCCAAGGAACTCGGCGTCAAGGCGGCCGGTGACGAGAAGACGTTCCAGGCCGAGGTGAACCGGTTCGCCGGTGCGTCCTTCACCAGCGGTGTGCAGCTGAACAAGCTGTCGTCGCTGCTGTCGGGCGCCTCGACCCAGGACTTCCTGGAGCGCTCCTCGGCGCTCGAGGTCCTCGCCGCGAACAAGAACACCGCCCTGAACAACCTGAGCGGTGCCGTCGCCCAGGCCGCGGCCGCGGCCAAGCAGGCGGCGGACGCGCAGAACGCGGCCACCGCCGCCCGTGACACGGCCGCCAAGCTGACCACGGACATCGAGGCGCGGCAGAAGACGCTGAACGACCAGCTCGCGGAGATCCAGCGGGCCAGCAACAACCTCAGCGCTTCGGACCGCAACGCCCAGAAGGACAAGGGCGGCGCGTTCCCCAACGTGCCCGCTCCGGGTCCCGCCGCGGCGACCGCCCTCTCGGCCGCGAAGAGCAAGCTCGGCAGCCCGTACGGCTGGGGCGACACCGGCCCGTCGTCCTTCGACTGCTCCGGTCTGATGCTCTGGGCGTACAAGCAGGCTGGGCTCACCCTTCCGCGGTCCAGCCGCCAGCAGTCGACCTTCGGCGCCGCGGTGCAGCGTTCGCAGCTCCAGCCGGGTGACCTGGTGTTCTACAACTCGCCGGTTTCGCACGTCGGCATGTACGTCGGCAACGGCATGATGGTGCACGCGCCGACCACCGGTGACGTCGTCAAGGTGTCGCCGCTGCAGAACAACTACGTCGGCGCCCGTCGCCCGACGGCCTGACGAACGACCGAAAACGGGGCGGTACCGCGCAGGCGGTGCCGCCCCTTTCGCGTGCCAGGGGCCAAGTAGCCTGCAGGGGTGCTGAGGACCCTGCTGGTGACCAACGACTTCCCGCCCCGGCCAGGCGGTATCCAGAACTACCTGAACTCGCTGGCCACCCGCCTGCCCGCGGACGACCTGGTCGTCTACGCGCCGTCCTGGGAATCGAGCACCGGCTCGCACGGCGAGTTCGACGCCGCCGCCCCCTTCGAGGTGGTGCGCCATCCGACGTCGCTGATGCTGCCGACCCCGGACGTCCTCAAACGGGCCAAGGAGATCATGCGTGCCCGCGACTGCGAGGCCGTCTGGTTCGGCGCCGCGGCGCCGCTGGCGCTGCTGGGGCATCCGCTGCGGTCGGCGGGCGCCCGCCGGGTGCTGGCGTCGACGCACGGCCACGAGGTCGGCTGGTCGATGCTGCCGGGCTCCCGGCAGGCGTTGCGGCGGATCGGCGACACCGTCGACGTGATCACCTACGTCAGCAAGTACACGCGCTCCCGGTTCTCGGCCGCCTTCGGCCCGATGGCGGGGCTGGAGATGCTCCCGTGCGGTGTCGACACCGCGCTCTACCGCCCGGATCCGGCCGCGGGCAAGGAGATCCGCGAGCGGCACGGGCTCGGCGACCGTCCGACGATCGTATGCGTTTCGCGGCTGGTCCCGCGCAAGGGCCAGGACATGCTGATCAACATCCTGCCCGAACTCCGCAAACGGATCCCGGACGTGGCGCTGCTGCTCGTCGGCGGCGGCCCGTACCGCAAGACACTCACCGGGCTCGTCGAGGCGCTGGGCGTCGAAGACAGCGTCGTCATCACCGGCTCGGTGCCGTGGAAGGAGCTGCCCGCGCACTACAACGCGGGTGACGTCTTCGCGATGCCGGCGCGGACGCGCGGGAAGGGGCTCGACGTCGAAGGCCTGGGCATCGTGTACCTGGAGGCCTCGGCGACCGGGCTGCCGGTCGTCGCCGGGAATTCCGGTGGCGCGCCGGAAACGGTGCTTGACGAGGTCACAGGGCACGTGGTCGACGGGCGTGACGGGCAGCAGCTGCGGGAGACGCTGGCCGCGTTGCTGGCGGATCCGGTGCGGGCGCGGCGGATGGGTGCCGCGGGCCGCGAATGGGTCGGCGAGAACTGGCGCTGGGACACCATGGCGGGCAGGCTTTCCGGGCTGCTCGACGGCGACCCCGTCGCGGCGGTGCGCTGAGGAGTCAAGGTTCGTAGCGCGCCGGATGCTTCGGATCGTCGACGCGGATCACCACGTCGGACAACGCTGACGGGCCGACTTCCCGTTCGTAGCGTTCGTAGGCGGGGAGCGCCCATTCCTCGGGCACCCGCCGCTTGAGTGCCGCGGGCGAGAGCCACAGGTGCACGCTCAGGTCGAAAGGGAGCCCGGCGCCGAAGAGAAACTCACCGTCCAGCAGGACGACGCCGCCCCCGGGCAGTGTGACGCGTTCGGCACGCGTGGCGCGATCACGGACCGGGTCCCACAGCGACGGGAGAACCAGGCCGCTGCCGTCTTCGGCGAGCGGGTCCAGCACCTCGCGACGCAGGGCGCCGAGGTCGAGCCAGTCGCTGTAGCGAGAATCCGGGTCCTCCTTGCCGCGTTCGAAGCGCAGCGAGGCCGACCTGAGGAAGTCGTTCGCCGAGACCCGCAACGCCGCGTGACCGGCGATCCGCAGGGGATCGACCAGGGCATCGGCGAGTTCTGTGGTGTTGGTCGCACCGGCCGCGCCGTCGATCGCGACCGCGATCCGGCGGCGGCCCGTGATCGCCGTGATGCGCTGGGTCAATTCGGAGACCAGCAGAGTGGGAGAAATCGGACGGTAGCGCACAGACAGAGATCCTCCACCCGGACCGGTGACTGTCGCACGGTACACCCGATGGGATGATGGCCCGGTGGCAAAAGCAACGGCCAAAACAGCCGGAAGTGGTTGGCAGGTAGGCGTTTCCCAGACGGTGCCGTTCACCAGCACCCAGGTCTGGGACTTCCTGGTCGGACGCGAGGGCGTGGGGATCTGGCTCGGCCCGGGCGCCGAGCTCGGCACCGAGCTGGGCGCGGCGTACGAGACGGCGAACGGGACGACCGGCGAGATCCGCGGCCGGTCCGAGGGCGACAAGCTCCGGCTGACCTGGCGACCGAAGGACTGGGACCACGACTCGACCCTGCAGATCACGGTGAGCGGCACCGAGCAGAAGACCACGCTCCGGTTCCACCAGGAATGGCTCGCGGGCGCCGACGAGCGCGAGGAACAGCGGGCATACTGGACGGAAGTGACCGAGCGAGTGGTGGCCGCGCTGGCCGAACGCTGACCCGCGCGCCGGGGAGGCGTACCGATGGGGGCAGCCGAAAGCGTGCGGAACCTGGCCGACGATCTCGTCCAGGAACACCGGGTCTCCGAGCTGTTGCGAGCGGAAGGCCCGGCCCGCAAGGTGCGGATGCCGCGCGGTCTGGACGTCTGGATCGTCACCGGATACGCCGAGGCCCGCGCGCTCCTTTCGGATTCCCGCGTGGGCAAGGATCCGGCGGCCATCCGGCGGCTCTTCGACCGGGACGGCTTCGAATCCGCGGCCGACAACGCCGTACGCGCGCTCGGCGGGCACATGCTCAACTCGGACCCGCCGGACCACACCCGGCTGCGCAAACTGGTCAACCAGGCCTTCACTTCGCGTACCGTTTCCCGGCTGCGGCCCAGGATCGAGCAGATCACCGCGGAACTGCTGGACGGCATCGACGACGCGGAGCGTGCCGACCTGCTTCCCGCTTTCGCGGTTCCGCTGCCGATCCGGGTGATCTGCGAGTTGCTCGGCGTCCACGCGGGCGACCAGCCGGCGTTCGCGACGTGGTCGAACACGATGGTCGCCTGGTCGACGCCGGAGGAACTCCAAGCCGCGGCGGCGAAGATGCACGCGTATCTCGTGGACCTCATCGAGGAAAAGCGCGCCGAACCCGCCGATGACCTGCTTTCGGGCCTGATCCACGCCAGCGACGAAGGCGATTCGCTCTCCGCGGAGGAATTGCTGGCCATGGCGTTCCTGCTGCTGGTGGCGGGGTTCGAGACGACGGTCAACCTGATCGCGAACAGCGTTTTCGCGCTGCTGCGCGAGCCGGACCAGCTGGCCGCGCTCCGTGCCGATCCCGCCCTGCTGCCCGGCGCGATCGAGGAGTTCCTGCGCTACGACGGCGCGATCCACCTGGCGACCATCCGGTTCACCCGTGAACCCGTCCCGGTCGGTGACGTCGAGATCCCGGCGGGTGAATTCGTGCTCGTCTCCGTGCTCGGCGCGAACCGTGACGCCGGGCGGTTCGAAGACCCGCACCGGCTGGACGTCACGCGGTCGGCGACGGGGCATCTCGCGTTCGGGCACGGTATCCATTACTGCGTCGGTGCCCCGCTGGCCCGGTTGGAGGCCGAGATCGCGTTGCGCGGGCTGCTGGAGCGGTTCCCGGCGCTGAGCCTGGACGCCGAGCCGGAAACCTTGCGGTGGCGGGAAAGCACTCTCGTCCACGGGCTGGAAACCCTCCCTGTGCGCCTGCGCTGAGGAGAGGGTGTCGTAGGGTCGCCGGATGGACGCCGCCGAACTCCTCGCGCTCGACGCGGAACACGTCTGGCACCCGTACGGGCCGATGCCGAGCACGATCGATTCCCTGCTCGTGCGGGAGGCGAGCGGGGTCCGGCTCACCCTCGACGACGGCCGTGAACTGGTCGACGGCATGTCGTCCTGGTGGGCGGCGATCCACGGCTACCGGAACCCGGTGCTGGACGCGGCGCTGGCCGAGCAGGCGGGCCGGATGAGCCACGTGATGTTCGGCGGGCTCACCCACGAACCGGCGATCAGGCTGGCGAAGACGCTGGTCGACCTCGCGCCGGAGGGCTTGCGGCACGTCTTCCTGTGCGACTCGGGGTCGGTGTCGGTCGAGGTCGCCGTCAAGATGTGCCTGCAGTACTGGCAGTCGTTGGGGCGCAAGGAAAAGCGGCGCCTGATGACCTGGCGCGGCGGTTACCACGGCGACACGTTCACGCCGATGAGCGTCTGCGATCCCGAGGGCGGGATGCACTCGCTGTGGCGCGGGATCCTGCCGGACCAGCTGTTCCTGCCCAAACCGCCCGGCGGTTTCGCCGACGAGCCGGATCCGGCGTACCTCGAACTGCTCGCGACCGAGATCGGGCGGCACGCGGGCGAGCTGGCCGCGGTCATCGTCGAGCCGGTCGTGCAGGGCGCCGGCGGGATGCGGTTCCACCCGCCCGCGTACCTGCGCGCGCTGCGCGAGATCACCGAGGCCAACGACGTCCTGCTCGTCTTCGACGAGATCGCCACCGGTTTCGGCCGCACCGGCACGATGTTCGCCGCCGAGCACGCCGGCGTCACGCCGGACGTCCTGTGCCTCGGCAAGGCGCTGACCGGTGGTTACCTCACGATGGCGGCGGCGTTGTGCACGCCGGAGATCGCCGACGGGATCTCGCGCGGTGAGCTGCCGGTGCTGGCGCACGGCCCGACGTTCATGGCGAACCCGTTGTCCTCGGCCGTCGCCAACGCCTCGCTGGGGATCCTGGCCGAAGGCGGCTGGAAGTCCGACGTCCCGCGGATCGAGGCGGCGCTGAAGGCCGGGCTCGAACCGGCTCGCGAGCTGCCCGCGGTCGCCGACGTGCGAGTGCTCGGCGCCATCGGCGTGGTGGAGCTGGACCATCCCGTGGACATGGCGGTGGCGACCGAGATCCTCACCGCGAACGGGGTCTGGCTGCGCCCGTTCCGGAACCTGATCTACACGATGCCGCCTTACATCTCCGAGGCGGACGACCTCGCCGCGATCACCTCCGCAATGGTCTCCGCCGCACAAAAAGCGTAAAACGGCGAAATTCAACCCAAAGAGTGTGACTGCGGCCACAGCAAACCGGAGAGGCCACGCTGGGTACAGAGCGTGGTCGCGAGTTGATCTTGGTCAAGCGAACGGGCGAGTCCGATCGAGGTCCAACTCGGGTGCTTTGTCGTGAAAGCGTGATATGTCCTAGTTCCCCGGCGCACAAGCAAACCTGAGAAACCTTTGCGTAGCGGACTTTTGCGCGCCGATCGGGTTTCCTGCCCCCATGATCGACATCGTTGGTGACGAGCACGACACCGGACCTCCGGGCCGCCGCAATCCCGCATCGACCCTCCTGAAGAACCTCCGCCACGACCTCCCGGCTTCGGTCGTCGTCTTCCTCGTGGCAGTCCCGCTTTCCCTCGGCGTCGCACACGCCGCCGGCGCACCCTTGCTCGCCGGACTCATCTCCGCCGTCGTCGGCGGAATCGTCGCGAGCCTCTTCGGCGCCTCCGTTCTGCAAGTCAGCGGTCCCTCCGCCGCGTTGACCATCGTCATCGCGGAGACCATCGCCACCTTCGGCTGGGCCGCCACCTGCGCGATCACCGCCGGGGCGGGCCTGGTCCAGATCCTCTTCGGCGTCTGCCGCGTCGCGCGGGCGAGCTTGGTGATCTCACCTGCCATCGTGCACGGCCTGCTCGCCGGGATCGGCCTGATCCTGGTCCTCGGCCAGCTGCACGTCGTGCTCGGTGGCACGCCGCGGAGTTCCGCGATCGAGAACGTCCTCGCGCTGCCGGGCCGGATCGTCGGGCACCACGACCAGGCCGCGCTGATCGGTGTCGTCACCGTCGGTGTTCTGCTGGCCTGGACGCGGATGCCGCGTTCGGTGCGCCGCGTCCCCGGCCCGCTCGCCGCCGTCGCGCTGGCGACCGGCCTTTCCGTCGCGGCCGGGATGGACCTGCCGCGCGTCGACCTCCCGAACGGCTTGCCAGGGCTGGGTTTCGTCCCCGAGGCGCCGTCCGGGTCCTGGGCCGCGATCATCGCCGCCGTCCTCTCCATCGCGCTCATCGCCAGCCTGGAGAGCCTGCTTTCCGCCGTCGCCATCGACAAACTCCGCGAGGGGCCACGCACCGACCTCAACCGTGAACTGATCGGACAAGGCCTGGCGAACGCCGCTTCCGGGTCGCTCGGCGGATTCCCGGTCACCGGCGTCGTCGTGCGCACCATGACCAACTTCGAAGCGGGCGCCCGCACCCGGATGTCGGCGATCCTGCACAGCGTCTGGATCCTCGGCTGCTGCCTGTTCCTGGCGGGCGCGCTGCGGCTGATCCCGCTCGCCGCGCTCGCCGGTCTCCTCGTCTACGTCGGCGCCAAACTGGTCAACCTCGCCAACCTCCGTGAGGTCCGCCGCCACGGTGACGTGCCGGTCTACCTCGCGACCCTGCTCGGCGCGGTCGCGGTCAACCTGCTCACCGGTGTCGCCGCGGGGATCGTGGTGGCGCTCGCGCTGATGCTGCGCCGGATGCTGTTCTCCGGGATCCACGTCGAACGGGACGGCCCGCGGATCCGCGTCGTCATCGAAGGGGCGCTCACTTTCCTTTCCGTGCCAAGGCTTACGACCGTCCTGGCCGAAGTCCCCGAAGATTCGGAAGTCACGCTCGAACTGTTCGTCGACTACCTCGACCACGCCGCTTTCGATTGCCTGCGCGGCTGGCAGCGCGCGTACGAACGCGCAGGGGGAACCGTGATCGTCGACGAGATCGGGCATCCGTGGTTCGGGCGCGGGAAGGCGGGCGTCCCGACCGTGCGCCGCGGCGTCGCCTCTCGCGTGGTGCCGCGATGGCTCGCGCCGTGGTCGCAATGGCAGGCCGAACATCTCGAACTGCCTAGCCAGCGCGGCGGCAGCGTTCCGTTGTGCCGTGGCGCTTCGGAGTTCCAGCGGCGGACGGCGCCGCTGCTGCGGAGCACGTGGGACGGACTGGCGAACGGGCAACGGCCGCACACGTTGTTCGTCACCTGTGGCGACGCGCGGATCGTGCCGAACCTGATCACCACCAGCGGGCCGGGAGACCTGTTCACCGTGCGGAACATCGGAAATCTCGTCCCGCACGCCGGCGCCGAAGCGGATTTCTCGGTGGGGGCGGCGATCGAGTACGCCGTCGGGCTGTTGCGGGTGCGGGAAGTGGTGGTGTGCGGGCATTCCGGCTGCGGGGCGATGAAGGCGCTGCTCGGTGACGCGCCCGCCGGTCTCACGCGCCTCGGTGGCTGGCTGCGCCACGGCGAGGCGACGGTGCGGCGAAGGGAAAGCGAAGGGCCGGTGCTGCTCGACGGTGTCCATCCCGGCTACGAGGCGGACCTGCTCGCGTTGCACAACGTGGTGCAGCAACTGGAAAACCTGCGCTCGTACCCGGTGGTGGAAGCCGCGCTGGCGCGTGGCGAACTCCGGCTGACGGGGATGTACTTCGACGTCGGGAAGGCGAACGTGTACCTGCTCGACGAGGCGCTGCGGTCGTTCACTTCGGCGGCGAGCCCGGTGAAGTCCTGAGCTTGCTGGGGTCGTGAGTGGCGATTCGGGTCAGGGCCGAGAGCGTCGTGGGTGCCTACTGGGTTTGGCTGGGGCTGATCATGTGTCCGTGAAGGCCTCCTTGCTTACCCTGAGGGTAGTGAAGGAGGCCTTCACGGACTTCAGGCGGGCACGGGCGCCGGTGCCGAGTGGGTCACCGGGGTCGTGAGTGGCGATTCGGGTTCTAACCCGAATCGCCACTCACGACCAACCCGACCCACCACGGTCCGGCGCTTGGTCATTGGCCGGGCGGCCGACCGATACATCCCAGGATTCGGGAGTCCGTAAGGCTTTTCGCAACGAGCGAGACATCTCCGGGCAACGAAACGGGCCGAAAGTGGGCCACACCACTCTCCTGTGGGGTGATATTCACTCGATAGGGTGGTGCATATCGGACAATTCACCAGTTTCCTGGTGATCATGATGGTGATCATCAAAAAGCCCCTCGCCGTGCTCCGGTACGACCTGCCCGCCTCGTTGGTGGTGTTCCTCGTCGCCGTCCCGCTGTCACTCGGGATCGCTCTCGCGTCAGGGGCGCCGATCGTCGCGGGGTTGATCGCCGCCGTGGTGGGAGGTGTGGTCGCCGGAGCCCTCGGCGGCTCACCGCTTCAGGTCAGTGGTCCGGCCGCCGGGTTGACGGTGATCATGGCCGAAACCATCGCGACCTTCGGCTGGGCGACCACCTGCGCGATCACCGTCGCCGCGGGCGCGCTTCAGATCCTGCTCGGGCTGAGCCGCATCGCCCGCGCGGCGCTCGCGATCTCGCCCGCCATCGTCCACGGCATGCTCGCCGGTATCGGCGTCACGATCGTCCTCGGCCAGCTCCATGTCGTACTGGGCGGAACGGCCCAGAGTTCGGCACTCAAGAACATCGCCGAACTGCCCGCGCAGATCGTCGGCCACCACGACACCGCCGCGTTGATCGGCGTGCTCACCATCGGTGTCCTGCTGCTGTGGCCGCGGCTTCCCGAGTCCGTCCGCAAGGTGCCCGGCCCGCTCGCCGCGATCGCGCTGGTGACCGTGCTGTCCGTCGCCGCCGGGATGACCCTGCCCCGCGTCGACCTGCCGGGTGATCTGCTCAACATCCGCTTCGCGCCGGAATTCCCGGACGCGGGCTGGGGCGCCTTCGCCGTCGCGGTCATCACCATCGCGCTGATCGCCAGCGTGGAAAGCCTGCTGTCGGCGGTCGCCGTCGACAAGATGCACACCGGGCCGCGGTCGAACCTCGACCGCGAGCTCATCGGGCAGGGCGCCGCGAACATGACTTCCGGCGCGCTGGGCGGCCTCCCGGTCACCGGCGTGATCGTCCGCAGCTCCACGAACGTCGCCGCCGGCGCCCGCACCCGCGTGTCCGCGATACTGCACGGCGTCTGGATCCTGGTGTTCGTCGCCGCGTTCGCCGGGCTGATCCAGAACATCCCGCTCGCCGCGCTGGCCGGCCTGCTCGTCCACGTCGGCGCGAAACTGGTGAACCCCGGACACATGAAGCAGGTCCTCAAACACGGCGACCTGGGGCTGTACCTCGTGACGCTCGCCGGGGTCGTCGTCTTCGACCTGCTTACCGGCGTCCTGCTCGGGATCGCGCTTTCGGTACTGCTGATGCTGCGCCGCACGGTGTGGTCCGGGATCCACGCCGAACGCGACGGCGACGATTGGCGCGTCGTCGTCGAGGGCGTCCTGACGTTCCTTTCGGTGCCGAGGCTCAGCCGGGTGCTCGCGACCGTGCCCGACGGCGCGAAGGTGACCCTGGAGCTGGTCGTCGACTACCTCGACCACGCCGCCTTCGAAAGCCTGTCGAACTGGCAGCAGGCGCACGAACGCTCCGGCGGGCAGGTGACCGTCGACGAGATCGGGCATCCGTGGTTCGCCAACGGCAAATCCGGTGATCCCACGCTGACCAGGACGGCCGCGATGCGTTCGGTACCGCGGTTCCTCGCGCCATGGTCGGACTGGCAGGCCAAGGACATCGAGGTGCCCGGCCAGCGTGGCGGGCCCACCCTGCGCGGGGCGACCGAGTTCCAGCGGCGCACCGCCGCGCTCATGCAGCCCGCGCTCAGCAAACTGGCGGGTGGCCAGTCGCCGCACACGCTGTTCATCACCTGCGGTGACGCTCGGATCGTGCCGAACATGATCACCACGAGCGGTCCCGGCGATCTGTTCACCGTCCGCAACATCGGGAACCTGGTGCCCGCCCGCCGGGCCGACCCGTCGATGGGCGCCACCGTCGAGTTCGCGGTCGGGGTGCTGAAGGTGCGCGAGATCGTGGTCTGCGGGCATTCCGGCTGTGGCGCGATGCAGGCGCTGGCCACCGGCGCCCCGGACGGCGCGCCGATGCTGGCTTCGTGGCTGCGGCACGCCGAGCCGAGCGCGAACCGCAAGGTGGCGGTGACCCTCGACGGCGAACGCCCGGAATCCGAGGTCAACCGGCTGGCCCTGCAGAACGTGCTGCAGCAGCTGGAGCACCTGCGCCACTACCCGCTGATCGCCGAGGCGGAGGCACGCGGCGAACTGCATCTGACCGGGATGTACTTCGACGTCGGGGCGGCGCAGGTCTACCTGTCCGACGACGAGAGCCCGGCGTTCACGCCGGTCGGTGTCGTCGCGGCGGTGCCCGAACAGGGGAGCTGACGGTCCCGTTCAGCGTTCCTTCACTCCGACCCACTAGATTCAACGCACGTGAGCATGCTGGTCATGACCGGCACCGGTACGGGTGTCGGCAAGACGATCTCCACCGCCGCCATCGCCGCTCTGGCCGCCGGTCAGGGCCAGCGTGTCGCCGTGCTGAAACCGGCGCAGACCGGAGTGGGCCCGGACGAACCGGGCGACCTCGCCGACGTGCTCCGGCTCGCCGGTCCGGTCACCACCCGTGAGCTGCGGAGATATCCGGATCCGCTGTCGCCGGAGGCGGCGGCCAGGCTCTCGGGACTGCCGACGCTGGGCCCGAGCGAGATTTCCGCCGCGGCGAGCGACCTCAACGGCGAGCACGACCTCACGCTCATCGAGGGCGCGGGCGGCCTGCTGGTCCGTTTCGACGCCGACGGGGCCACGCTGGCCGACGTCGCGTGGTCGCTGGGCGCGCTGGTCATCATCGTCGCCGAGGCCGGGCTGGGCACGCTCAACGCGACCGCGCTGACCGCCGAGGTCGCCACCAAACGCGGGCTCACCGTGGCCGGGGTGATCATCGGTTCGTGGCCGGACGAGCCGGATCTGGCGGCGGTGTCGAACCTGCGGGACCTGCCGGTCGCCGCCGGCGCCCCGCTGCTGGGCGTGCTGCCCGCCGGGCTGGGCACGGCCGGGCCCGAGGAGTTCGCCGACCGGGCCAAAGCCGGACTCTCGCCGTGGTTCGGCGGGGAGTTCGACCCGGAATGCTTCGTCGGCCGCGCGTCGGCGCAGAAGTGACCTGCGTCGCTGTGGCCGAGGCCCCCGGTCGTGCACGATGATGTGCCTTTGCTTCACCGCCCCACCCCGAACAGGAGCCGCCTCGTGACCACTGCCCCGGAGACCGTCGACATCCTCGCCGTGGCGCGTGACCAGGTCCTCGAGCGTGGTGTCGGGCTCAGCGAAGAGCAGATCCTCGAGGTCCTGCGGCTCGGCGACGATCACCTGACCGACCTGCTGGCCCTGGCCCACGAGGTCCGGATGCGCTGGTGCGGCCCCGAGGTCGAGGTCGAGGGCATCATCAGCCTCAAGACCGGCGGCTGCCCGGAGGACTGCCACTTCTGCTCGCAGTCGGGCCGCTTCCCGACGCCGGTGCGGTCGGCGTGGCTGGACATCCCCGGCCTGGTCAAGGCCGCCCGCCAGACCGCCGAGACCGGCGCGACCGAGTTCTGCATCGTCGCCGCCGTCCGCGGCCCCGACAAGCGGCTGCTCTCGCAGGTCCGCGAGGGGATCAAGGCCATCCGCGAGGACGGCAACGACATCCAGATCGCCTGCTCGCTCGGCATGCTCACCCAGGAGCAGGTCGACGAGCTCGTCGAGATGGGCGTGCACCGCTACAACCACAACCTGGAGACCGCGCGCTCGCATTTCGCGAACGTCGTCACCACGCATACGTGGGAAGAGCGCTGGGAGACCCTGCGCATGATCCGCGAGGCGGGCATGGAGGTCTGCTGCGGCGGCATCATCGGCATGGGGGAGAGCATCGAGCAGCGCGCCGAGTTCGCCGCGCAGCTGGCCGAGCTGAACCCGGACGAGTGCACGATGAACTTCCTCATCCCGCAGCCGGGTACGCCGTACGAGGGATACGAGGTCGTCGAGGGCAAGGACGCGCTGCGCACCGTGGCCGCGTTCCGGCTGGCGATGCCCCGCCCGCTGCTCCGCTTCTCCGGCGGCCGTGAGCTGACCTTCGGCGACCTGGGCACCAAGCAGGGGATGCTCGGCGGCATCAACGCGATCATCGTCGGCAACTACCTGACCAACCTCGGCCGCCCGGCCACGGCGGACCTGGCGATGCTCGACGAGCTGAAGATGCCGGTGAAGGCCATCAGTGACGTCCTCTGACCGACCGGCGTTCTGTGTCCACTGTGGACAGCCGTCCGACGGTGGCGCGGAACATCCCGCCTGCCACAACCCGAGAACGGCGCTCGAACCGCCGCGCTACTGCACGTACTGCGCGCGGCGGATGGTCGTCCAGATCACCCCGGTCGGCTGGACGGCCCGGTGCAGCCGTCACGGCGAACTCGCCGGCTGACTTCGCCCATTTCGTCCTCTGAATGCGGTGGTTGCACGCGCAACCACCGCATTCAGAGGACGAAACGCGGTGGAGGCGCGTGCGCTGGGGGCGTCATTGGTTACGCTCTGCACAAGCAGCACGAGGGAGGAGTCCGGGGTTGGGCGAGACGACCGGTAAACCGGCGCACCTGTCTTCCAGCGTGCCCGACCCCTGGTCGGTGCCCGTGCTGCCGAGGCCGCGCCGTCCGTACCCCAAGGTCGTCGTCAAGGCCGATCTGCTGCCGGCGGTCAGCGTCCTGTCCACGGCGGGGCTGCTCGGCTTCCCGCTGGCCTGGCTGTGGTCGAGGCTCGCGCCGCCCCAGCGGATGCGCGTGATCAACGACCGCGGCACCCTCGCCCCGCTGGAACTGGAAAGCTGGCACCGCTTCGACGACCTGGCCGTCTACGGTTTCCTCGCGCTCGGCGCCGGGCTGCTGATCGGCATCGTGACCTGGCTTCTTCGGGAGCGCCGCGGCCCGGTCGTGCTGATCGCCGCGACCGGCGGCGCGACCCTCGCGGGCTGGCTGGGGACGACGATGGGCGTCGCGTTCGCCAACGGCCGTTACGAGATCGCCGCGGCGCCCGCCATCGGCGACGTCATCGCGAAGGCGCCGCAGATCGAATCCCCGTGGATCATGCTCGCCGCGCCGTTGATGACCACGCTGGCGTACACGTTGCTGACCGCGTGGAACGGACGGGAAGACCTGGGCCGCCGCCTCGGCTGACGAATTTCCTCTAGGGTGGGCGGCAACTTCTCTAGGGGGCTTTCTTGACCGACGACATCGAGGTTTCCCGGCACAACGCCGTCCGCTTCCCGGGTATCAGCCCGCGCGCCTACGAACACCCCGTCGACCGCGGCGCACTGGCCACGCTGCGCGCCGTTCCCGGGTTCGCTCAGGTCGTGAAGGCGGTTTCGGGCTTCTACGCCGAACGCGGGGAGCGGCTGATGGCGCTCGCGTCCGCGATCAGGGTCGGCCCGAAGCAGTATCCGGAACTGGACAAGCTGCGCAACGAATGCGCCGAAACGCTCGACCTCGACCGCGTGCCGAACCTGTTCGTCGCCCGCAGCCCCGAGGTCAACGCGCAGACGATCGGCATGGACGAGCCGTTCATCGTGCTCAACACCGCGGCCGTCGAGGCGATGGACCTCGCGTCGCTGCGGTTCGTGATCGGGCACGAGATGGGGCATGTGCTTTCCGGGCACGCGGTGTACCGCACGATCATGATCCGGCTGATCGGCCTGCAGATGTCGATGTCGTGGACGCCGGTGAGCGCGATCGGCATCCGCGTCGTCATCGCGGCGCTGCGCGAGTGGTATCGCAAGGCCGAACTGTCCTGCGACCGCGCCGGGCTGCTGTGCTCCCAGGACCCGACGGCGGCGCTGCGCTCGCAGATCCTGGTCGCGGGCGGGATCGATCCGTCGAAGATCGACATCCCGGCCTTCCTGCAGCAGGCGGCGGAATACGAGTCGGTCGAGGACATCCGGGACAGCTACCTGAAGCTGCGCTACGTCGAGACGATGTCGCACCCGCTGGCCGTCGTGCGCGCCGCGCAACTGCAGAAGTGGGCCGCGTCGGAGGAGTACCGGGGGATCCTGGCCGGCGAGTACCCGCGCCGCGACGAGGACGCGCCCTCGTCCAACTGGACCGACGACCTGAAGTCGGCCGCGAAGTCGTACAAGGATTCCTGGAACAGCTCGGCCGACCCGTTGACCAAGGTTTTCAGCGACGTCGGCGAGGCGGTGTCCGGGGCGGCGGGCAAGGTGTGGAGCAAGTTCGGGTCCGAGAAGGGGCCGGAGTCCGGTAAGTAGTGGGTCTCGTGAGTGGTAAGGACGGTTAGAACCGTCCTTACCACTCACGAGGTCCGCTCAGTTCAGGTTCGAGGGGCGCGTGAACTCGCCGAGTTCCCCCGGCGGCATCGGGACCGCGCCGAGCGTGCTGAGGAACCCGGCCTCCCGCGTCAGCAGCCGGCACGCGATCCGCAGCCGCCGCAGCGGGTTGGTCTCCTCCAGCAGACGCTGCCGGTCCTCCAGCGGGAGCAGGCAGTCCGCGGTGAGCCGGTACGCGAGTGCCGCGATGTCACCGTCGTCGGGCGGCGTCGTCCAGTCGTCGGCGTCCCAGGCGGATTCGCAGTAGCGCCGGTGCGCGGCCTTCGCGACGTCGGCGAGCCTGGTCACGGTGTCGCCGTGCACCGTGGCGACCTTGTCGTCGGGCACCCACTCGACCGAGCCGATCAGGTACGGCGCGGAAACGCGGTCGATCTCGAGCAGGCGGAACCGGCGCCGCGCGGTGGTGACGACGTCGAATCTGCCGTCCGGCAGCCGTTTCGCCTCGCGCAGCACCGTGCTGCAGCCGAACTCGTGGATGTGCTCCGGCCCGCTGACCTCCCTGACCATCGCCGAACGCAGGGCGACGACCCCGAACTCGCGGTCCGGGACGACCTCGCCGACGAGGTCGGCCATCAGCTGCCGGTATCGCGGTTCGAAGATGTGCAACGGAAGGTGTGTTCCGGGCAGCAGCACGGTCTGTAGCGGGAACAGCGGCAAGATCGCCTTCCCGGTGGACTCCTCGCTCGGCTCGGTCACCCGTTCAAGGTACGGGGACCGGGAGGACTTCGCAGGACGGTCACTTCGCGGTGGGCGGGCGGAAGACCGCGAACGGGTCGGTGATCTGCATCCCCTTGCCCGCGAAGGAGAAGAGTGCCGCCGGACGTCCGCCGCTGCGCCCGGGTGGGGCGGTGTGCCCGGTGGGGACGAGCAGCCCGCGCCGGGACAGCACCCGCTGCAGGTTCGTCGCGGACACCCGGTAACCCAGCGCAGCCGAATACAGGCCCCGCAACGCCGATACGGTGAACTCTTCCGGGGCGAGCGCGAACCCGAGATTCGTGTAGCAGAGCTTCGAGCGCAGCCGGTCCCGCGCGCGCAGCACGATGGACTCGTGGTCGAACGCCGTCCGCGGCAGCTCGGAAACGTCGTGCCACTCGGTGTCTTCGGGGACCTCGGGGTCCACATCGGACGGTACGAGGCCGAGGAACGCCGTCGCGACCACGCGGGGTCCCGGCACCCGGTCCGGCGCGCTGAAGACCGCCAGTTGCTCCACATGCTTCAACTGGCGTACGTCGACCTTCTCCGCGAGCTGCCGCCGGATGGACGCCTCGACGTCTTCATCCGGGCGAAGCCTGCCGCCGGGAAGGGACCAGCGGCCCAGATGCGGATCGAGCGCGCGCCGCCACAGCAGGACCCGGAGTGTGTCGGAGCGCACTTGCAGGACCGCTCCCAAAACCTCGTGGGCGAGGGGGGTCTGGGTGTTAAGATGACTTCGCACGGTTTTCGATTGTAAGGCGAAAACCGGAGATCGGTCCAGGAGGGCCAGAACGATGACGAGCACCCTGCAGAACGACCTGACCCCGTACGGCGGAGTTGTCGCCGACGCCGCTTGGGCGGAGGAGGTGCGGAGTCTCGCTCGCAAGCGTGACGCCGTCCTGCTCGCGCACAACTACCAGGTCCCCGAGATCCAGGACATCGCCGACTTCACCGGCGACTCCCTCGCGCTCAGCCGCATCGCGGCGAGCAGCGACGCGTCCACCATCGTCTTCTGTGGCGTGCACTTCATGGCCGAGACGGCGAAGATCCTGGCGCCGGAGAAGACGGTCCTGATCCCGGACGCGCGGGCGGGCTGCTCCCTCGCGGACTCGATCACCGGCGACCAGCTGCGTGCTTGGAAGGCCGAGCACCCGGGCGCGGTCGTCGTGTCGTACGTGAACACCACGGCCGAGGTCAAGGCGGAGACCGACATCTGCTGCACCTCGTCGAACGCCGTCGACGTGGTCGCCTCCATCCCCGCTGACCAGGAGGTTCTCTTCCTGCCGGACCAGTTCCTCGGCGCGCACGTCAAACGCGTGACCGGCCGGGAGAACATGCACATCTGGGCCGGGGAGTGCCACGTGCACGCCGGGATCAACGGCGCCGAACTGGCCGAGCGTGCCTCGGAGAACCCGGACGCCGACCTGTTCATCCACCCGGAATGCGGCTGCGCGACCTCGGCGCTGTACCTCGCCGGCGAGGGCGCCGTCGCCCCCGAGCGGGTCAAGATCCTCTCGACCGGCGACATGGTCCACGCCGCCCGCGACACCAAGGCGAAGTCGGTGCTCGTGGCCACCGAGATCGGGATGATCCACCAGCTGCGGAAGGCCGCGCCGGAGATCGACTTCCGCGCGGTGAACGACCGGGCCTCCTGCCGGTACATGAAGATGATCACGCCGGCGGCCCTGCTGCGGTCGCTGCGCGAGGGAGCCGACGAGGTCCACGTCGACGCCGAGACCGCCGCCCGTGCCCGCGCTTCCGTGCAGCGCATGATCGAGATCGGGCAGCCTGGCGGCGGAGAATGACCGACTCGGTTACCGCTCTTCAGGCGAAAACCCACCCGGTCTGGGAGGCCGCCGCCGATCTCGTGGTGATCGGCAGCGGCGTGGCCGGGCTGACCGCGGCGCTGCGCGCACAGGAGCTCGGCCTGCACGTCCTGGTGGTCACCAAGGCCGCGGTCTCCGACGGGAACACCCGCTGGGCGCAGGGCGGGGTCGCGGTCGTGCTGGAGAACGAGCACGAGCGAGGCGACTCGGTCGGCAAGCACGCCGCGGACACGCTCACCGCCGGTGCCGGGCTCTGCGACGAGGACGCCGTGCGGTCGATCATCGCCGGTGGCCCCGCCGCGGTGGCCAGGCTGCGCGCCGAGGGCGCTCGTTTCGACCCGGCGGCCGAAGGACGGCCCGAGCTCGCCCGGACGCGGGAAGGCGGGCACAGCGCGTTCCGCGTCATCCACGCCGGTGGCGACGCGACCGGCGCGGAGGTCGAGCGGACGCTGGTCGCGACGGCCGGTGACCGGCGGATCCCGGTACTGGAGCACCACATCGCCGTCGATGCGATCCGCACGCCCGCGGGCGAGGTCGCCGGCGTGACCGTCCTGGACCGCAACGGCGTGCCCGGGGCAGTCCGGGCGCCGGCGGTGCTGCTGGCCAGCGGCGGGCTGGGGCAGCTCTACCAGGCGACGTCGAATCCGGAGATCGCCACGGGGGACGGGCTGGCGCTCGCGTTGCGCGCGGGGGCGCAGGTCGCGGACGTCGAGTTCGTCCAGTTCCACCCGACGGTCCTGTTCACGCCCGGCGCGCGCGGCCGTCTCCCGCTGGTCACCGAGGCGGTGCGGGGCGAGGGCGCGACGTTGCACGACGCGACGGGCGCTTCGGTGATGCGGGGAGTCCATCCGCTCGGCGATCTCGCGCCACGGGACGTCGTGTCGGCGGCGATCACGCGCCGGATGGTGCGGGCACCCGGCGGTATCGACGACCACGTGTTCCTTGACGCGACTGGGATCTCCGGGTTCGCCAAGCGGTTCCCGACCGTGCACGCGGCGTGCGCGGCGATCGGATTGGACCCGGAGAAGGAGCCGATCCCGGTCACGCCCGCGGCGCATTTCGCCTGCGGTGGTGTCGTGACCACTGTGGACGGACGCTCCGGCGTCCGCGGTCTCTACGCGGCGGGCGAGGTCGCCAGGACCGGTCTGCACGGCGCGAATCGGCTGGCCTCCAACAGTTTGCTCGAAGGACTGGTCGTCGGGCAGCGGGTGGCGGAAGCGGTCGCCATCGATCTCGCCGCCGGCTTGCTGGCCGACCCGCGCCGCGGCGTGCTCATGCCTCCGGCGAAGGTCGCGGTGGCCGATCGTGACGCGTTGCAGCGGGCGATGAGCCGGTACGCCGCCATCGGCCGGGACGCGGAAGGTCTTTCGGTCGTGGGTTCGGTGCTGGATCTCTCGGTCATCGAAAGTCCTTTGTGGACTCCGCAGGTCGTGGAGGACGCGGCGCTCACCTTGGTGGCGGAGGCACTGGTCGCGGCGGCGGCGCGCCGGACGGAGTCCCGCGGCTGCCACGTGCGGACCGATTTCCCCGAACGCGACGACAACGTCTGGCAACGCGGCCAGCTCATCCGGCTCAGTCCGTCGGGGCAGCCGGTACTGGCCGATCCGATCGCTTTGGAGGGTGTGGCATGAGCGAATTCTCCCCGTGGGTCACCAAGGCGCTGGCCGATCACGGTCTCGACGTCGCCGATGTGCACCGTGTCGTCACGACGGCGCTGGCCGAGGATCTGCGGTACGGGCCCGACGCGACGACGGACGCCACCGTGCCCGAATCCGCCCGCGCGCTGGCCGAGCTCACGCCGAGGACGGCCGGTGTGGTCGCCGGGATCCCGGTGGCGCTGGCGGTGTTCGACGTCGTGCTCGGCTCGTGCCTGGAGATCCTGGCCGCCCGTGACGACGGCGACCGGCTGACCGCCGGCGAGCCCGCGCTGGTGCTCCGCGGCCCGGTGCGCGGTCTGCTCACCGCCGAACGCACCGCGCTGAACCTGCTCTGTCACCTGTCCGGTATCGCCACCGCGACCGCCGCCTGGGTGAGCGCCCTGGAGGGAACGGGTTGCCGGGTCAGGGATTCCCGCAAGACACTGCCCGGGCTGCGGTTGCTGGAGAAGTACGCCGTGCGGGCGGGCGGCGGGGTGAACCACCGGCTCGGGCTCGGTGACGCGGTGCTGATCAAGGACAACCACGTCGTCGCCGCCGGTTCGGTGACCGCCGCGCTCACGGCCGCGCGCGAGCACGCGCCGGAACTGCACTGCGAGGTCGAGGTCGACGACCTGGCCCAGCTGGAGGAGGCGCTCGCCGCGGGCGCCGACGAGGTGCTGCTGGACAACTTCACCCCCGACGAATGCGCGAAAGCCGTCGACCGGCGAGACGAGGTTTCGCCGAAGACGAGGCTGGAATCCTCGGGCGGCCTGCGGCTGGACGTCGCGCGGGCGTACGCGGAGTCCGGTGTGGATTTCCTCGCCGTCGGAGCGCTCACGCATTCCTCGCCCGCGCTGGACCTCGGGATGGACCTCCGCTGACCTCCGGCACTAGAATTCCCTTGTGTGACAAGGGAATTCTGGAGGAATGGTGGGCTTTGCCGGTAAAAGTGCCGTCGCGGGATGCGTGGCTTTCATGGCATCGCTCGGCATCGGAGTCCCGTCGACGGCGGTCGCCGAACAATGCGCGAACCCGACGGGCACCTACACCGCGGCGGTCCCGTGGGGACAGCGGCTGATCGATCCCGTGCGGATCTGGCCGCTGTCCCGCGGCACCGGCCAGCTGGTCGCGGTGATCGGCACCGGGGTCGACGGCGGCAACGGGCAGTTCGCGCCCGGTCAGCTCCTCGGCGGCCAGGGCACCCAGGCCGACGACTGCGACGGCCGGGGCACCATCGCCGCCGGGATCGTCGGCGCGCAACCGGATCCGTCCACCACGTTCACCGGTATCGCGCCCGGCGCCAAGATCCTGCCGATCCGCTACACCCAGGTGAACGGCGGCGGTGACCCCGGGCAGCTCGCGTCCGCCATCGAAACCGCGCTGAACCGCGGCGCCGGGATCATTCTGATCGCCGTCCCGGCCGCTTCCGACAGCCCCGCGCTGGCCGGTGCCGTATCGCGTGCCAGGGAGAAGGGCGCGCTGATCGTCTCGCCCGCCGCGGGGTCGCAACAGGGCCAGACTTCCTACCCGACCGCGACACCCGGCGTGCTCGCCGTGGGATCGACCAACCAGGCCGGTGAGGCGGTGCAGACGGAAGCCGGTTCCTACGTGGGGATCTCCGCACCCGGCGCCGAACTGGTCAGCACGTCCGCGGGCGCGGGTGGGACGGTGGCGCACCGGTGGCCGGTGAGCGACCCGAGCCTGGCCGCCGCGCATGTCGCGGGTGTCGCCGCGCTCGTGCGCGCGTATCATCCGGGGCTGTCGCCGGAGCAGGTCGTCACGCGGCTGACGCTGACCGCGCACCGCGGCCCGAGCGGCGGGCACGATCCCCGGCGGGGCTGGGGCGCGATAGACGCCTACGCCGCCGTTTCCGCCTCGATCCCGGCCGGCACACCCGGTCCGGGAGGGCCGCCGAGTACCGGCCCGGACACCTTCGTCGTCCCCGCCGCCGCGCCCGCGCGGGCCAACGCGGACAAGGTTTCCGGTGTGCTCGCCATTTCCGGGGTGGCCGCGGCCATCGCGGCGGGCGTGGTGGTGGCCGCGGTCCGGCGGGGCAGGCGCCGGGGTTGGAAACCTTCGCGATTCCGTGCCTCGTGAGCGGCAGCGGTGTACTGGGGGACACCGCCGCCACTCACGAGGTCTTTTCGCGACCCCTGGGGTTTAGGGGACGGATACGCAGGCCGTCGAGCCCACGATGGCCACGCCGTCGCCGGCACGGGAGACGTGCACGTTGAAGTCGGCGCCGTCGCGGCTGAACTGCGCGATCAGCTCACGCGGGTTGCTGCGGTCGCGTGAGCGCCAGCCCTGGCTTTCCAGCATCGGCAGGACGACGTCGACGAGTTTGCGGATCGCGTCGGTCGCGTCGTCCACCCGGAGGCCGTACTGCCAGCAGAGCAACCGGCCCGGCTGGGTCGGGTCGCAATCCAGCTCGCCTTCCACGGTGCGCTCCGCGGCGGAGCCGAAGGTGCCCGCGACACCGTCGATGACCGCCGTCAGGTCCTCGGCCAGCGGGTCGAGCTCGGTGTTCCTGGTGATCATGACCAACCCCTCACAAGCCTCGTCCGACGCCTTCGATGACCATCTCGCGCAGCGAGCCACCGGTGAAGCCCTCGTGCGTGACCGCTCCGCCCGTGATCACACCGTAGATGTTGTTCCACGAATCGGAACCCGGCTTGAGCACACCGCTGTGGGACTCGAAGCCCCACTGCAGATCGCCGTTCGCGTCGCGGCCGGTTTCCAGTTCGACGACGCCGGGGAAGCGGTCGGGGTCCGCTCCGTGCCCGGCGCCGAGCCATTCGAAGAGCCCCGCGTTGCCCTGTGCCACCACGATCGGGTCGAAGGGGGCCGTCATGGAGTACCGCTGCACACCGGCCTGGCTGGCCGGGAGGTCGTCCGGGCTCCAGATCCCGTGTCCCATCCCCGCGGACTCGACGTGCAGCACCTGGTCGGCCCTGAGCCCGAGCTGCTCGGCGAGCCCCACGGTCGCGCCGCCGTAGCTGTGCCCGACCGCCGTGACCACGACGCCCGGCCCGGCGTGGCTGTCGATCTGGCCGCGCAGTTCGTCGCCGAACGCCTTGAGATCGGGCGCCATCGTCTGCGCGTAGTGCGCGGCCGGCCCTTCGGTGACGACGTTCTGCGGGAAGACTCCGTCGGCCCAGACCACCATCGCGGTCCGTCCGGTGGCGTCCGCGGCGACCAGGCTCTTGCCGAGGTCGGCGTAGCTCTGGAAGTTGTCGAACGAGGTGTTGACGCCGGGGACGAACAACCCGACGTTGCGCGTGCCCGGCTCGATGCGGCCGACCAGTTCGACGATGCGCCCGTTGCCAGACGGGTCGAACCGCAGGATCTGCCGGTCGTTGGCGAGGATGTCCTCGTACAGCGCGATCCGGGTGCGGGCGCTCGCGATGTCGTCGGCTTTTCCGCCGTGTGCGAGGAGGTTCGCGAGCCGTTCGCGTTCGGCGGTCAGCGCGTCGGTGACCTTCGTGCGGTTTTCGGCGATCGCGGTGGCCCACGAGCCGGTGTCGGCCGCGCCGCCGACGCCGGACGGATTCCCGGCCTTGGGCAACGGGTTCTCCGGCATCAGCGACCGGTACGCGGCGGCGATCTGGACGTCGGTGCGCCGGTAGCCGCCACCCGCTGAGGTGAGGCCTTGGTGGATCACCGTCGCCTTGGTGATCTGGCCGTCGAGTTTGCCGGCGACGTCCTTGATCGTCTTGGTGTACGTCGCCGAAGCCGCGCTGGAAGCCGAAACCTGGCCGAACGCGGTGGCCGGGACGTTCTCACCCGCCAGCGCGGTCTGCGCGGTCTTGAGCACACCGGCGCGCTGTTCGAGTTCGGCCGCCGCCGCTTCGAGCCTGGCGGGGGCGACTCGGTAACCGCCCGCACTGGATGCCATCACCGAGCCGCCTCTCCTGTTCGGGAAAAATCAGTACTGTTCGGGTTCTTCGCCGAGCACGGCGGGAGCGACCGGGGACGACTGACCCCAGACGTTCTCGGTCTCCACGAGCCACGGCGGGATACGCCGTCCGGAACCCATGTCGCCGCCGGCGCCCATGCCCATCGGCATCATGGGCATCATCGGCATCGCGCCCTTGGCCGCCGCCGCGCCCGCGGCACCGGCCGCTCCGCCCGCCAGGCCGCTCATCGCGCTGCCCGAGCCGCCGTCGCCTGCCAGGCCGGAGAACGCGGCCGGGACCTCACCGGGGCCGGAGACTCCGCCGCCGCCCGCGCCGATCGCGCCGCCGTCCAGCGACGGCGCTCCGCCACCGCCGATCGGGATGCCGCCGCCGGCGCCGCCCGCGGTCGCGCCCGCCGCACCGGCGCCTCCGCCCGCGGGTTCGCCGTTCTTGTCCTTGCCGTCGTTCTTGCCGCCGGCCCACGGGGGCACCCGCGGCATGATCGAACCGAACCGGCCGAACGCGGCGGCCGAGGCCGCGGCGAGACCGGCGGTGAACATGTCGCCGAACAGCGGATTCGACTTGGGGACCTGACCCGGCTGCCCGGTGGTGGGCGGCGTGGAGCCGTCCGAGGGCAGCGGGTGTGTGTTGTCGCCGGGAACCAGCCCGACGCCGGGCGTTCCGCCGATGTTGTTGCCGACCGAGCCACCCGGGGCGGTGCCGCCACCGGTGACCGGCGGCGGGGTGACGGCGTTCGGCGAGGCCGGAATGGACTCCTCCACGGAGGAGTACTCACCCGCGAGCTGGGTCATCACCACGATCGCCTTGCTGTGCGCCGCGCTGGCCGCGCCCGCGGCCTGCTGCTGCGCTTCGACGTTCGCGATGGCCTGCTGCCGCTGCTGGGCGGCGCTGATGATCGTCGACGGCGACGAATCCGGGGGCAGGAGCGGAGGATTGACGGCCAGCGCGAGGTCGGCGGGGGAGACGTCGGGCACCGCGACCGGCGGCGGCATCTCCTTCTTGGCCTTCACCAGCGCGTCCGCCGCGTCCTCGAGGAGGTTGTTCATCGCGTGCGCGGTCTGGGCGACCTTGCGGATTCCGCCGACGAGGTCGCTGATCATCGTGTGGTACTTGTCGGCGGCGCCACCGGTCCAGTTGCCGGAGAAGTCCTTCAGCTCGCCGGTCAGGTTCTCGGCCTGTTCGAACAGCCCGGTGCCGGTGGACTGCCATTTGTGGGCCGCGTGACGCGCCGTGTTGGGGTCGCCCGCCTGCAGCATCGCGTAGAGCTGCTGGTGCGAGTACGCGGCGAAGTTCGTGTGCGCGGTCTCGGTCATCCCTTGTTCCCCCCGCCGTTCGAGCCGCTGTTACCGCCCAGCACGCCCCCGAGGACGTTGAGCAACGGATCGAGCAGCCCGGTCTGCTGGCTCGAGTGGTGCATGTCGCCCGCCACCGAGTCGTCCGCCGCCGCGTAGCCGTCGGCGACGGTCGTCGTGACGTCCTGCGCGAAGGTGATCGCGCCCTTGACCTGGTCCAGCAGGCCCTGCATCTCGGCGACGGCCGCCTGGTGCGCCTTGTTGAGTGAGCCCGCCTCCCCGAACTCGCCGAACAGCAGCGGCTGCTCGCCGAGGGTCAGCAGGAAGTCGTTCGGCTTGGACATCGCGTGGATCTGGGTCTCCAGTTCCCGCACGAAGTCCTTCAGTGATTCCAGATGGACGTAGTACGACTGGTCTTGCATTGATCCCGGCTCTCTCGTGAACGGCCACGCCGACAAGGGGGACGACTACGCGCAAAGCCGGCCGGCCGGTGCCGAGGGGGGTGAAAGCACCGGCCGGCCGACGGATGGGGATCAGCCGGCGAACAGGCCCTGGTTACGGTTCTCCAGGCTGTGCTGGAGATCGTGGGCGTCGCCGACCTTGCCACCGAACTGCGCGATGATCGCCACGATGTCCGCGGTGGCCTGGCGCAGGCGGGTTTCAGACGCACGGGCGGCCTCACCGGCGGAGCTGCCGGAGGCGTACCAGGTCTGGGTGATCGGCTGCAGGTTCGTGTGCAGCTGTTCGAGCTGGGACGTGAGCGCCTTGGCCTTGGCGGCCAGCGAGGCCGAGCTGTGCTGCAGCGCGGCGAAGTTGATTTCGACGACGTCAGCCATGATTGGTGGTCCTCTCGCGGATCAGGGGTTCAGCCGGTGGATCACGGTCTGGTCGACGACTCCGCTGACCCCGGTGAGGCTTTCCCGGACCTGCTCGTCACCCGAGTTGTAGTTCCGGTTGCTCTCGTGCACGAGGCGCGACATCGTGTTGAGCTCGTTCACGGCGATGGTCATCTTCTCCTGCAGACGACGCTGCAGGTCCCAGAACGCGATCGCCTGGTCACCCTTGTAGTTGTGCAGGGTCTGGGTCAGCTCGCTCTCCAAGCTGGCCATCGTGGTCTTGGCGTTCGACGCGGTCTCCTCGAACCCCTGGACGGCGCGCGCCATCGCAGCTGCGTCTGCCTGATATCCCGTACCGGTCATTGATGGGCCACCTCCTCTCATCTCGCTGGAAATCCCGGTGAGCACCAGGGGACGCCCTGTCTGCTCTTGTGAAGGACACGCTAGAAAAGAGGTGAGTGCGGTCAAACGGCACAACTGCCGGTCGCACTGACGGCACTATTACCCACAGGTCGGTGGTAGGGCCTTCCCCACCCCCGATCAGGGGGAGCGCTCCAGTGTCCGGATCGGAGCTTCCCGGCACGCTCGATCCCATGGTGGACAGGGGAACCAGGGTTGTTCTGCATCGACCGTTGATGATCTTGGCGGCGGCGATGGCGGTACTCGGGGTCATCGCGCTCGGCGGTCTCGTTTTCGACGACCGCAGCCTCGTCAACGCGCCCATTTGGCTCAAACCGCTCAAGTTCACGATTTCCGTGGGACTCTACGCGGTGACGCTGGCCTGGCTGATCGGGCAGCTGACCCGGGGTAAGCGGCTCGGCTGGTGGCTCGGGACGGTGTTCGCCGCCGGGCTCGGCCTGGACATGGCGTTGCTGTTCTGGCAGATCGCCATCCGCGGCCGGACACTCCACTTCAACCGGGAGACACCCGCCGACCAGTGGATCAACAACATGGTCGCGAACGGCGCCTTCACCGGCTGGGGAGCGACGGCGGCCATCGCGCTTCTCCTGCTGTTCCAACGTCTTCCCGACCGGGCGATGAACTCCGCGTTACGCGCGGGTGCCGCATTGTCGGTCGCCGGAATCGGGGTCGCGTTGCTGATGTTCGGGCCGAACGAGCAGCAAATGGCCCAGTTCCGCGCCGGCGAACGGCCGTCGATCCTCGGCGCCCACGCGGTCGGTGTACCCGACGGCGGCCCGGGATTGCCGGTGCTGGGATGGAGCACCGTGGGCGGGGACATGCGGATCCCGCACTTCTTCGGCATCCACGCGATCCAGGTGCTGCCACTGGTCGCCTTCGGGCTGCTCAAGCTCGCCCGGCGGTATCCGGTGCTCGAATCGGAATTCGTGCGGCGGAATCTGGTGCGGACCGCTTCGGCGGGCTTCGCGGGGGTGCTCGTGCTGCTCACCTGGCAGGCTCAGCGAGGACAGTCCATCGTGCACCCTGATTTCTGGACGCTGGTCGCGGGTGCGGGAATCATCGCCGTCGTGGCCGCCGGTTCGGCACTTTCGCTTCGGGCTTCGCGGCCGATGCATCACTTGACGTGACCACTCGCGAAATCCACTCGGGACTTCCTTCGTGATCGGCTAGTTTTCTGGTGATGAAGGGGGTATGCGTGTACAGAACACGTACGATCAGGCGGATTTCGGGCGTGGTGTTCACCGCCGCGGCGGTGGTGATCGGCGGGACGGCTTGTTCGTCGGCTTCGCCCGGCGCGGGCGCTCCGGCGGCACCGGAGTCCTTCGGCCCGGCCGGCTATCGCGGGCTGGCCTTGGGGATGGCCAAGGACGCCGCGTTGGCAGGCGGGAAGCTCGCCACGGCGCCGACGTCCACTTTGGACGGGTGTGCCGATTTCTCCTACACCGGCGGTCCGGCACCCGACCCGGCGCGGATGAAGGCGGAGACCGACGCCGAGACCAAGGCCAAGGAGCTGAACAAGAAGGCCGACGAACTCCAGGCCGATCCGGAGCCGAAGCCGGGTGCCTCCGCGGAGGAGAGCGCCAAAGCGGCGGAGAAGTCAGCCGCGGACACCCGGTTGTTCGCCGACGCCGCTCAGGCGTCCGCCGATCTGGCGGGCAAGCGGGAGGAACGCGACAAGGCCTTCGTGGCCGCCGGTGGTGCCTCGTTCGGCAAGGACGGGCTGCGTGAACTCGCCGCTCCTCCGGACGCGAAGACGGCGGAAGGGATCGGGGCCGGTTCGTCGCTGGCGGAACTCAAGGCGGCCTACGACGCCAAGGGATTGAAGGCCGGCGACAACGGCCGGTTCCAGGCGCCTGTCGACGGGAAGCCGGACCGGGTCTACGAGTTCACCGTCAACGGGGAGAAGGTCGGCTCGGTGTCGATGATCGACCCGAAGGCGAAGTGCGCCTGAGCCATCCGGGTTTCGGGCAGGGAAAGGGCTGCTCGTTCCCGGACGGCCCTTTCCCGTCGGCTCAGACTCCTGCGGTGGTGCGGATCCAGTCGCGGCTCGCCGCGACGCTGGCGTAGTTCTGGGTGCCCTGCGGGTTCGTGCCGGAGTTGCTGCCGGTCGAGCAGACACCGACCTGGACGCCGTTCGCGAGCTGCGGGCCGCCCGAATCGCCGTGCCAGGCCGAACCGTTGACGCCGACACTGGCGATGGCCTGGCCGCCGTACGCGTCGCTGCTGGTTCCGGTGATGCGCACGTTCGCGGTCTTCAGGACACTCGACGGCGGGTTGTTGCCCTGGGTCCGGCCCCAGCCGTAGATCTGGTTCGTGGTGCCGTTGGCCGGGTTCGCGGTGCCGAGCTTCATGTACGTCGTGCTGACCGCGGTCGTGAGGTGCAGCAGCGCGACGTCGCCGCTCGGGGCGGCCTTCTGCTGGTCGACGTCGGCCTCGGTGCCCTGGTTCAGGTTGACGTCGCCGACCTTGACGTGCATGCCGGGCTCGTTGAGGCAGTGCTTCGCGGTGAGGACCCACTGCGGGGCGATGATCGTGCCGGAGCAGTTGAAACCGCCGAACGCGGTGGCGTCGTCCCAATAGATCTGGGCGCCCCACGGCGCGGAACTCACGGTGCCGCCGCCGATGATGTCCTGGCTCGCGTTCGCGGCGGGGGTGGCGGCGAGGGTCAGCGCCGCGGCGGCACCGGCCACCGTGGCGACGATCTTGGACATACGCATGAATAAGCCCTTCAGCCTGCGTCGGGGATTCCGTGTCGAGTTGAAACGGTTTCACCAAGTTAGGACGCGGTAAGGATTTTTGTAACCTACCGAAGTCGGTTGTCCGTCCTGTGTGAATTCCATAATTGGGTGGATGCCGCCTTTTGCCGTGGACGTCCGTTGTATCCGGATTCGCGGGCCGGCGTCTAGGGTGTTCGCGTGACGACAGTGATCGTGCTGAACGGCGGCTCCAGTTCGGGTAAGTCGGGAATCGCCAGGTGCCTGCAAGCGGTGTTGCCGGATCCCTGGCTCACCCTCGGCGTGGACACCCTGATCGACGCCATGCCGTCCACTGTGGACGACGGGATCGACTTCGCGGCGGACGGTGCGGTGAATGTCGGATCCGGTTTCCGGCGGCTCGAGAACGCATGGATGGTCGGTGTCGCGGCGATGGTCCGGGCCGGGGCCCGGGTCATCATCGACGACGCGTTCCTCGGTGGGGCCGCGTCGCAGCAGCGGTGGCGTGACGCGCTGGACGGGCTCGACGTGCTGTGGGTCGGGGTCCGGTGTGCCGGCGTCGTGGCCGCCGGGCGGGAGATGGCGCGGGGGGATCGGGTCACGGGGATGGCGGAGACGCAGGCCGAAATCGTGCATCGAGGCGTGGTTTACGACTTCGAAGTGGACACTGGGGTGAATGAAGCCTTGGTCTGTGCGCGGGAGATCGCCGCACGGATCGGGTGATTTTCCCTGGGGCGAGGCGGCGATCGAGAGGGTCTCCGAGCGTGTCGCCGCTTCTTTGTTCAGCGTGCAGAGCCGGGCTCCGCCCGCGTTTTCGCTCGTCGGCGGTTTGAAGGTCCCGTAGGACGCCAGGTCCGCCGGGCTGACGAGCGAACACGGGTCGATCGACGCGGTGTCCTGCGCCGGAGGAGCCGACGGCCTGCTTACGGCAGGTGGACTGGCGGTGATCTGCCGTGGCGTCGACCGAGGCCGAGGAAGGGCGCAGTGCCAGCGCGACGCATCTTGACGGCCTGTCTTGCTCGTGGCTCCAAAGTGGACAGAGTTGACAGGGCATGCCCCATCCACGAAGGCGCCTCAAGAGTGCCTTCGTCGAAGTCTGGCGCCACGCTTCAGAAGGGTGGGGTGTCGTCCTCCGGTCGTGGGTCGTGGAGTGGCTCCGGGGTTGCGGTGTAGGTGCGGCCGGTGGGGGTGGTGATGGTCATGCCGCCGTTGCCGGTGGGTTCGGTGGTCCAGCCGGGTTCTTCTTTGAGGAGGTTGTGGATCTTGCAGGCGGCGTGGCAGTTGTGGTGGTCGGTGTTGCCGTGGCGGGCCCAGGTGGTGATGTGGTCGATTTCGGAGAACTCCGCCGGGCGGTGGCAGCCGGGGTGGGTGCATTCGCGGTCGCGGGCTTTGATGAGGCGGGCGAGTGAGGCGGGGGATCGGTAGGTGCCGGGGCTGGCTTCGAGGAGTTGCCCGGTGGCGGGGTCGGTGATCAGCCGGGACCAGGTGGAGGCGGGGTCGGCGGCGATCTCGCGGGTGAGCCAGCCGGGAACGGGGCCGTAGCCGGCGAGGGTGGCGGGGTCTTCGCGGGCGCCGGTCAGGGTCAGTAAGTCGACATAGACGTGGACGTGTGCCCGCGGTGTGCCGTGGCCGTCTTCGGCGAGCAGCCGTTCGGCGAAGACGTCCGCCCGGTGCTGATCCAACGTCCGGGACATGTCGGCCTTGCGGCGTTTCTTGGCCGCGTGGCTGAGCGACGCGTAAATCGAACTCGCCACTTCGGCGGGCAGCCAACCGGACAGCTTCGACATGGTCTCGTCCTCGTGCTCCAGCGACACATGCCGTAACGCGCGTTTGGCCGCGGCGCGTTCCCGGTAGCCGCCGGGATCGAACTTCTGCACTGCGTGATCCACCGATTTCCGGATCGCCCCCGGATCACGCCCGGCCAAACGCGTGGCCATCCACGCATCCACCCGGGCGGCGACCTCATCGGAGACTTCACGGGTCAGCTGGGACACCTTCGACGCCTTGTACAGATCGATATCACCGTTCTCCAACGCCGCCAACGTGGCCGGCAACCGCGCCACTAACGCACACGACGTTTCGACCAGCAGATACGCCTGATTACGAGAGACCGAGAAAGCCAACGCGACCTCCTCGGTCACCGATCTTCGCGAACCACCCACCCCAGCGAACCCCGCTATCGAACGCACCTGCCGCCCCTGCGCACGACGAAGCACAACCTCCTCGCTATACGCGGCATCCAGCAAACGAGCAGCCATCGGATTGAAAACAAAAGACGTGGTCATGACCAAGATCATACTCGAACATAAGTTCGACCGCTACTGAATCGATGGCTTCGCGGAAATTGCGCGAGATTCTCTTGGGGGTAAGGCAAATGTGGTGTGATCCGGTAGTGAGAGTGGGCTAGTCAAAAGATGTCTGGCTGGACATGGCCGACGTTATTCCGGGTCGGCGAGCCCGATTTGGAGTACTGCGCGTGTTCGCGAGGAGATATGCGCCGGAGCTACCGATCGACCGAAGGTCACCTCACAACAGGAACAGCATCCGAAACAGCGCGAACCAGTTCCTCGACGCCCTGCCCCACCGGGAAACGATCACGAGATCACGATCGGGATCGATCCACAACAAGTGCTGATCCGCGCTGCCACGCGCGAACCGGCCGGTCGGCGGCGCGGACGGGAACCCGTTGAGCCACCAGAGATAGCCATAGTCGGGGTTCCGGGGACAGGGCGTCCAACTGCGCTC
Source organism: Amycolatopsis sp. NPDC043889 (assembly GCF_056435645.1). Lineage (NCBI taxonomy): Bacteria > Bacillati > Actinomycetota > Actinomycetes > Pseudonocardiales > Pseudonocardiaceae > Amycolatopsis > Amycolatopsis sp. NPDC043889. Next base: position 132,592 of record NZ_JBWKEC010000011.1, on the reverse strand, counting down.
GATCCAGCTCTTGCTGAGCAACCCGTTGTGGAGAAAGAGCAGCCCGAGCAGGGAGAGGTCGGCGGCGGAGATCCAGAGCCCGCCTCCCCAGTGGGCGCCACCGCTGACCACCGGGACGGTCTCGCCGTCGATGGTGGTCAGCGAGTTCCGGTAGCCGTGCCAGGACCACGTATCGGACGCGCCGAGCGGGCCGAGGACGTGTTCCTCCAGCACCGAAGGCAACGCTCGGCCGAAAAGGTGAGTGAGGGCAGGGCAAAGAAGGTTGGCGCGAACGTCGTTGTACTCCCAGGCCGAGCCCGGCGTGCCTTCTCGGTGAGGGCCGTCCAGCCGGGCCGGTTTACCCCAGAGTTCGCCGTCCCATTCGCTGGTCTGCTGCAACAGGTGATGCCAGGTGACCGAGGTCCCGGCCAACTCCGGCAGGTCGACGGTGTCCGCCATGGGCCGGTGCGGGTCGGGGATCAGCCCGCGGTCGAAGGCGATCCCGGCGACGATCGATACGACGCTTTTCGTGACGCTGAAGGCCATTTCCGGCGTATCGGGATCACCCCGCTGGTTCCGGACGCCGGCAGCAGCGGTCCCAGCACCTCACGGTGAGTACGTTCTCTCACCTGACTCGCCAGGTACGCGCTCATGTTGTCGATGCCCGGCGTGACGCGCTCGGCCTGTGCCGCCACGGCGGCCTGAACAGCGGACAGATCCAGTGCCTAGTCCTCCACAGGCTTCGTCCAGGCAACCTGAACGAGCCCGGTCCCATGCCGCCGCGACACCAGCACGCCCCGTCCCGCGGGCTGAGGCCCGGGCTTCACGTCCCCGAGCAGTGCCCCTTCGTCCCGCGACCCGGACATCACGAGGCCAGGGGAGCCCAGCTCCCGGATCCGTTGCAGCACAGGTTCGAACAGGGAACGCCCGGCACCGCCGCTCCCGCGCGCGATGACGAGGTGGAGCCCGATGTCCCGCGCCTGTGGCAGGAATTCCAGCAGCGGCTGCAACGGGTTCCGGCCGACGGTCGCGACCATTTCGTAGTCGTCGACGAGCACGAACAGCTCCGGCCCTCGCCACCACGACCGGTTCCGCAGCTGGTCCGGCGTGACGTCCGCGCCGGGGAGCCGGTTCCGCATGGCCTGCTGGCATTGGTCGATCAGCCCGGTCAGCACGGTTTCGGAACCCGCGTAGCCGAGCAGATGCGAATCCGGCACCGCGCCCAGCATCCCCCGCCGATAGTCGGCGACGACGATCGCGGCTTCTTCCGCCGAATACTTCGACACGATGCCTTGCGCGATGGCGCGAAGGAGCGAGCTCTTGCCGGATTCCACGTCACCGAAGGCCAGGAAATGCGGTTCGGTGGCGAAGTCGAGGTGCACCGGCCGCAGATTCGATTCCGCGATACCGAGCGTGACCTGCTTGCGCGGACCGGCTTCCAGCGAGTCCAGCGGCACTTCGGCGGGCAGCAGACGGACGGCGGGCGCGGGATTCCCCTTCCAGGCGGCGGAAATCCGGCGGTTCAGGTCCAGGCCACCGGCGCCGACGGTGTCCGGGCGCTGGTCTGAGTCGATACGCGGGAGCGCCGCGAGGAAGTGCAGCTTGTCGGCGGTCAGCCCTCGGCCCGGCCGGTCCGCCGGGACGTTCTGCGCGATCTTGCGGTCGATGAGCGAGTCCGCCGGTTCACCGAGCCGCAGTTCGAACTTGGTGCCGATGGCGTCGCGCAGCGTCGCCCGCATGCCCATCCACTGGTTGATCGAGACGACGACGTGGATGCCGAAACCGAGCCCGCGCGAGGCCAGGCTGGTGATCTGTTCCTCCAGCTGTTCGTATTCCTGGCGGATCGTGGTCCAGTTGTCCACGAACAGGAAGACGTCGCCGAACTCGCGGCCTTCCGTGCTCTCCCGGAACTCCGAACGCCGCTGGCGGAACGCCGTGATCGACTCGATCCCGTTGGCGGAGAAGAACTCCTCGCGCTGTTCGAGCAGGGTCGTCAGTTCCGCCACCACCCGGCGGCAGCGCTGGGCGTCGCGCCGGGTCGCGTAGCCGGACACGTGGGGCAGCCCGGCGATCGGCGCCAGCGCGCCACCGCCCATGTCCAGCACGAACAGCTGGACCTCTTCCGGCGTGTGGGTGAGCGCGAGCATCGCGGCGATGTCGCGCATCAGCGTGCTCTTGCCGCTCTGTGGCGCCCCGACGATCAGCGCGTGCCCGGCGGCACCGGAGAAATCGGCCCACAGCATGTCGCGCCGCTGTTCGAAGGGCTTGTCCACCAGGGCGACCGGGATCATCAGCTTGCCGTTGCCACCCCAGCCCAGCGGGCACAAGCCGCGCACCGGGTCTTCGCCGAGCGGAGGCAGCAGCTGGTCCAGCGTCGGCGGTTCGGCCAGCGGCGGAAGCCAGATCTGGTGCGCTTCCGGGCCTTTGCCTTCGATCCGCGAGATCATCGCGCCGATGATGGTCTCGCCGGTGCCCTTTTCGACCGGCGCCTCGGCCTCGACGGTCACCGGGATCTCGACCGGTGCCAGTGTGAACGGCATCAGCCCGAGACTCTGCCCGTCCTTGCGCACGATCTTGCTGCGCGGCGGCAGTTCCCCCGAGACGTACGCGGCCTTGAGCCGGATGAGGGTGTCGTTGTCGGACTTCAGATACGCCGAACCCGGCACGGGCGGCAGCTGGTAGGCGTCGGCGACACCGAGCACCGCGCGGCTCTCCGACGCGGAGAACGTCCGCAGGCCGATCCGGTAGGACAGGTGCGAATCCAGCCCGCGCAGCCGTCCCTCCTCCAGCCGCTGCGAGGCCAGCAGCAGGTGGATCCCGAGACTCCGCCCCAGCCGCCCGATCGCGACGAACAGGTCGATGAACTCCGGCCGCGAGGACAGCAGCTCGCTGAATTCGTCGATGATCACCAGCAAGGACGGCAACGGCCGCAGGTTGGCGCCCGATTCCCTGGCCTTCTCGTAGTCCCGCACGGACGCGTAGTTCCCGGCCGCGTGCAGGAGTTCCTGACGCCGCAGCAGTTCGCCGTTCAGCGCGTCCGCCATGCGGTCGACCAGCGCGAGATCGTCGGAAAGGTTGGTGATGACGGCGCAGGTGTGCGGCAGCCCGGTCATCCCGGCGAACGTCGCACCACCCTTGAAGTCGATCAGCGCGAGGTTCAGCTTCTCCGACGAATGCGTCACGGCGAGCGCGGTGACCAGCGTCCGCAGCAGCTCGCTCTTGCCGGATCCGGTCGCGCCGATGACCAGCCCGTGTGGCCCCATCCCGCCTTCGGCCGATTCCTTCAGGTCGAGTTCGACCGGCCTGCCTTCGGGGTTCACGCCCAGCGGGATGCGCAGCCGGTCCCGCGCGGACCGCGGCGCCCAGGTGACCTCGGTGTCGGTGTCGCGCGGATCGCCGATACCGAGCAGCCCGGCCAGTCCGAACGTCGCCGACATCGGCGCCTCACTGACCACCGCCGTGCCCTGGAACAGCGGCGTCAGCATCCGGGACAGCGCTTCGGCGGCGCCGCGGTCCAAGGTGTCCGGCTTGCCGAGGAAACCGAGCCGTTGCTCCGTACCGTCACCGACGACCATCCCGAGCTGCTCCGGGCTCATGTGCAGGCTCAGCAGCCGTTCCGACGAGACCGACCGCGGCTGCTCCGCGCCGATCTCGATCACGGTGACACCGAGCCTGCCCTCCTCGGCGACGAGCCGCGTGTCGCCGTGGGTGTGCCCGCCGTCCACGATCACGACGATCTGGGGCAGGTCCAGCCGGGCGTCCGGCCGCCGGGTGAACGCGGGCCGGTCGCCGAGGTCGGGGCCGAGCAGGTCGGCGAGCTTCCCGGAGCCAGCGTCGACGAGCCGCCGCGGACCGGCGGCGTCGGCGGCGGTGGAGGCGACGTGCGGCAGCCACTTCGCCCATTCCCAGTCGTGCAGCCGGTCGTCCTTGACACACAACGCGATCCGCAGATCGCCGGGCGAGTGGAACGTCGCCAGCTGGGTCAGCAGCGCCCGCGCGGTCCCGAGCGTGTCCGGGCGGCGGCCGGACAGGACGACCTGCGCGAACGACCGCAGCGAGACCGCGACCGGGAGCCCGTCGACCGTCGAATAGGTGCGGATGAAGTGCTTGAGGTTCGTCGAACACACCGGATCGAGGTCTTCCAGCGGGACGGTCTGCGGCGCCTTCAACGGTGTCGCCAGCCGCTGCGGCCCTGTTCCGATCCGCACCTGCCCGAACTGGGCGTCGGACCGGCGGCGATCCCACAGCCTGCCCGTCTCGACGTAGGCCCACAGATCCGCCGGGTCGGGTTGCAGCGCCGCCATCGCCGCTCGCTGGTTGTCCGCGATATCCCGGACCTGGCCGCGCAAACCGGTCAGATACCGCTGGTAGTCCCGGCGTTCCTCGTTGATCTGAGCCTTCTTCTGTGCGCCGCCGCGGCCGAGCGACATCACGACCATGCCCACCATCGCGGTGAGGAACAACGCGCCGAAGATGTACGTCATCACGCCACCGTCGCGTCCGATGTAGACGAACGACATGGCTCCCATGCCCAGCATCATCGGCATGAACATCAGCAACTGCATGGCTCCGCCGGAGGAGCCCTTCGGCAGCATCGGCGGGGACTGCAGGACGATTTCACCGGGCTGCTCGCCCAGGGCCGGCAGGCGGTCGCGAGTGGCGCTCATCAGGGTCTTTCTGGCCGCTTGTGGGTAATCCTGCCGATCATTCTGGCCACTCGTGCCGCCCTCTTGGTGGGTACTTTTGCCGTCCGCTCACGTCTGGTGGCGAACTTACGCTGCTGGTCAACGCAGACGTGGGGGAAGAGAGTAAGGAGAGCCATGGTCGGCACGGGCGAGTACCGGGCGGAGCCCGAGGCCATGCGCTCGGCGGTCGGGAACCTGGGCGGCATCATCATGCAGGGCATCAACGTCGTCGCCGACCTCGAACGCACCGTCCTCCAGCCGATGTCGTTCGCCACGTTCGGCAGCGCGGTGGCGGCGGCCAACACGGCCATGCAGAGCCAGCAGGTGGTCGCGGTCCGGACGCTCCTGCAACTGCTGCAGCAGATCAACGGCTTCATCAAGAGCAGTGCCGACGCCTACCAGGCCGCCGACGAGGCGGTCGCGGGCGGATACGGCGGCCGTCCGGGCGGCGGCGCGGGATCGACGTCGTCGTCGATCTGGGGCAACTCGCACGCCTCCGAACTGGCGACGCTGGCCATCAACGACAGCGCCGGCGGCGAGGGCGAGCCGTCGTCGGTCGGCAACGTGCTGCGCTACCTGGGGGACGCGCGGCTGGGGCAGCTCGGCGACCACCCGATCACCGACACGCGGTTCCACGGCGTCTCGGATTTCAACGACTGGCTGGCCGGTGACGCCGACAACCAGGCGCGGGTCGGGGTCATCGAGGTCTACGCCGGTACGGCGCGCAACTTCGGCGACGTGCCGGGCGGGGTGCACAGCGGCGACGTCGTCGTGGTCGAACCGCTCCTGTTCTCCGACAGCAAGCCGATCATCGCCATCGCCGGAGAGGGCGGGCTGCTCTACAACCACGGAATCGTCGACGCGGACATCAACGGCCTGGCGAAGGTCAGTGTCTACCGCCCGGCTTCCGTCTGACTTCCGGCCTGAGGAGCGACCATGCTGACTTACCCCAATTCCAGCGCGATGGACGCCACGGCGTCCTCGGGCGGACCGATCACGATCCTGCCGCAGATCCTCACCGGTCAGCCGGAGCAGATCGCGAAACACGTCCTCGAAGTGCTCAAGAAGGCCAACGAGTTCCTCACCATGTACAACGAGGTGACGAAGGCCGCCGAGCAGCTGGGCAAGATCTGGTCCGGCGCCGCGTCGGATTCCGCGTTGAAGAAGATCACCGACTCCCTGAACTCGCTGACCAAGATCATCCAGGTCGTGCAGAAGGGCGCCGAACTGCTCGGCATCGCCGGGACGCTGATCAAGACCGCGCAGACCGCCTACAAGGCGGTGGTCTCGGCGGTGAACCCGACGGTCGCGGGCCTGATGTCGAATCCGTGGACCTACGGCGCCGCCGTCGCGCTTTCCACCGCCACCAGTGCTTCGCTGCGCGCGTTCATCACCGCGATCGGCGCGCTGCTGAAGGCGCTCGGCGTGGTCGACCTCGCCAACCAGATCACCCAGATCGCCACCATCATCGGCGAGGTCCAGAAACTGTTCGGGCACAACGACGCCGGTGACAACGGCGCGGCGGGCAACTCGGCGGTCTCGGGCACCCCGGTCACCAACCCGCAGGCGCCGGGCTCGGTCGCCAGCGGTTCGGGACAGGCCGCCATCGGCGGTTCCGGTGGCGGTGCGGGCGGTGGTTCGACGCCGGGCGAGACGCCACCGTTCACCCAGTACCGGCCGCCCGCGCTGGGCGGGAACGGCTCCCAGGGCAACTGGCCCGGCGGCGCCGACGCCTGGATCCCGGTGGACAGACCCTCGGGTGGCGGTGCGGGTTCCGGATCCACCGGTGGAGCGCTGCCCAGCGCGGGCAACGGGAACACGGTCACCATCACCACCGACCTGAGCACCGGGAAGTCCACCGTGCAGGCGCCGGGTGGGCAGGACATCGATATCGACATCGACATGAACTACGGCGGCAAGCACTTCGAGCAGCACATCGATATCGATGCGGGAGCTGACTCACCGGCGAAGGGCAGGTAGCCGTGTGGGGGAGCGGTGTGGTCGACGCGTCGGGCGTCGTCAGTTCGATCCTGTCGAATTACCGGCGGCTCGTGGTCGAATACCAGCGGCGGGTCACCGGTGATCCTTCGGCGCTGACCGCGGCGGGCCAGCGGTGCGGCGATCGAGCGTCGACGGTTTCGGGCCGGGCGGACGAGATCGGCAAGGCGGCGAAGGCGCTCAACGCGTCTTGGGAGGGCGACGCCTACACGGCGTTCTCCACCTCCGCCGCGAAACTGAGCCAGGAACTCGGGGAGCTCGGCGCGAAACTGAGCGACCAGTCGAGCCGGCTGCGGGCGGGCGCGCAGGCCCTGCAGGGTGCGAAGTCCTGTGTGGACTCGATCCTCGCCCAGTTCGACCAGTACGCCGCGCAGCTCATCAGCCAGGCGCGGACGGCGAACGCGAACGCGGTCAACGCGTTCATCTCCGCCGCCCGGCAACTCGGTGAGCGTGCCGCGCAGGCGGCGCAGGAGATCGCCGACGAGCTGAGCGAAGAACTCGCGCTGCTGTTCCCGCCGGAGGGCGCCGGCCGGATCGAGCACGAGCTCGGCAAATGGGGCCGCGGCCCGTTGTACTGGCTCAACGGTGAAGCCCTCGACGGCCGCAAACGTCCGCGCTCGCATCCTTCATGGTTCGGCAACTCGGGCTGGAAGAAGCTCACCTGGGACGGTCTCGAAGGCACGCGCGCCCCGCGCGCGGGTGACACCCCGTTCGGCAGGCCGAAGCCGGAAGGCCTGCGCGACAAGGCCTGGGGCAACACCGAGATCACCTACGCCAAGTGGAAGCAGGAGCAGGACGGCTTCACCCCGGGTTGGGACGCCAAGATCTCCTCGCAGGGCTGGGACGTCAAGGCGTCCGGGCACGCGGAACTGGCCGCCTTCAAGGAAGAACTCGAACGCAAGGGCGAGTGGGGCGTCGCTTCGGGCAGCGCCAAGGGAACCGCGTTCGTCGGCGGTGAGGTGAACGGATCGCTGCAGGCGGGCGCGCACGGGGTCGGTGTGCACGCCAACGCCTTCGTCGGCGGCAAGATCGAAGGCGAAGTCGCGGCGGACGTGGCCGGCGTCGGCGTCGGCGCGAGCGGAACCCTCCAATATGGACTCGGTGCGCAGCTCGACGGCCAAGCCGTCTACGACGCCGGGCATATCAAGGTCAACTTCAAGGCGGGTGTCGCGCTCGGCCTCGGTGCCGGGATCGGCGCGAAGATCGACATCGATCTGCCGAAGATCGCGGACACCGTCGGCGAATACGGCGGCGCGGCCGTCGACGCGGTGAGCGGCGCGGCGGGCCAGGCGGCGGACGCCGTCGGCGAGGCGTGGGACGACGCGATCACCTACGTGGGCACGTGGTGACGGGGATGGGCGAAACGATGACGCAGGACCGGGTCTCCCTCCCGCTCGGATTCGACATCCCCGAGGGCTGGGTGCCGGTCGAGCCGGCGTCCGTCGGTGCCGAGGGCGCGGTCTTCGTGGCGGTGCACTCCGGGACGTACGCGGAGTTCACCCCGAACATCACCCTGAGCATCGGGCAACGGCCCGACCCGGCGGAGATCACCGGCATCGCCGACGAGGCCGTCGAACGTCTCGGCCGGTCCATGGCCGCGCTCGAAGTGGTGCGGCGCAAGGTGATCGGCACCGGGATCGCGCCAGGGGTGACGCAGGTGCTGCGCATCCGCACCGGCGAAGGACAGGATCTCGTACAGACGCAGGTGCTGCTGACCGTGCCGGGGGCGACCCCGGCCGAGCGGCTGATCCTCGAAATCGCTTGTACCGCAATGCCCGAGGCGGCCCGTGGCCTCGGTGACGACTTCCGGCGGTTCGTGGGCAGTGTCCACGTCCGGCGGGATTTCACCGCAGATGAAGGAGAAGACTCGTGACCACCGACCCCTACGCCATGCCGGACATGGACGAGTTGCTGGACCAGGTCCGCAAGCAGACCGAAGAGGTGCAGCGCATCCAGCGTTCGGTCGAGGCGATGGAGGTCAAGGCGCACTCGCGGCAGAACGAGGTCACCGTCGTGCTGCGTGGTGACGGCCGGTTCACCTCGATCGACATCGACCCGCGCGCGGTGCGTCAGTACGACGCGCGCAACCTCTCGGAGATCGTGCTGGAGGCGGTCAACAACGGGCTGCAGAAACTGGCCGAGGCCAGCAGCGCCAAGTTCGCCCCGGTCATCGAGTCCGCCAAGTCGATCGAAGCATGACGGCCGCGATCGCGGGCTCCACCCGGCGCGTCACGGTGGTGACACCGCGGGCGCGCGTCGATGTGGCCCTGCCGCAGCAGAGCACGTTCGCCGAACTCGTCCCGCAGCTCGTGCGGCTCGCGGGCGCGTCGGGGCAGGCGTCGGCCGAGCATCCCGGCTGGGTGCTGTCCCGGCTCGGCGGCGCTCCGCTCGCGCTCGGGCTCACGGTCGCCGCGGCACAGGTGCGCGACGGCGAAGTCCTCCATCTGACCCCGCGGGAACGCCCGCGGGGTCCGCTGCTGTTCGACGACGTCGTCGACTCGATCGCCAGCGTCGCCGAGTCGGGCACCGGGCGGTGGGGGCCGCCGGTGGCGCGCAAGGCGGGCATCGTCGCGTCGGTGGTGCTGCTGCTCGTCGGTGGGTTGCTGGTGCAGGCCGCCGCGTCCGGCAGTGTGCTGGCGCCGATCGGGACCGGGCTGCTCGCGCTCGTCCTGGTGCTGGGCGGCGGCGCGCTGAGCCGCGCGTACGGCGACGCGGAGGCCGGTGCCGCCGGCGCGCTCGCCGGGGTCGGCGCGGCGCTTTTGGCGGGGATGTCGATCCTGCCGCCGCATCCGCTGTTCTCACTGTCGGCCGGACCGCTCGCCGCCGGGCTCGCGATCGTGACCGTCTATGGCGTGATCGCGGCCGTTTCGGTGGCGGACCGGTTGCCGTGGTTCGTCGCGGTGACCGTGTCGGCCGGGCTCGGCGCGATCACCACCGCCATCGTCCTGCTGGCCGATGTCCGCCCGGTTTCGGCGGCCGCCGTGGTCGCCGTCGTGGCGACGGCGCTGGCCGCGGTCGCGCCGATGATGGCGCTGCGGCTCGGCAGGCTGCCGCTGCCCCGGGTGCCCGACGACATGGACTCGTTCCGTGCCGACGAGAACCCTTCGCTCGGCGAGGACATGGTCGGCGGCACGACGTACGCGCAGGCGTTGCTGACCGGGCTGCTCGTCGCGCTCGGGCTCGTCGTGGTTTCGGCGTCGGTGGTCCTGTCGTCCTCCGGCGGGGCTTGGGAAGCGGGCTTGTGCGCGCTGCTGGGGCTGGCGCTGATGCTGCGCTCGCGCGCCTTCGCAGGCCGCTCGCAGCGGGTCGTGCTCATCGGTTTCGGCGCGGCGGCCCTGGCGGCGGCCGGATTCTGGCTCGCCGCGAGCGGTCCGCGTTCGTTCGTCTTCGCCGCGGGCTGCGCCGTCGTCGTCGCGGCGGGCGTCTGTCTCACCTACGCGACGCGTGTCGTGAAGGGACGTCGTTCTCCTTATTGGGCAAGGACTCTCGATATCGTCGAGTTCCTGGTGCTGCTCTCGCTGATCCCGTTCGTCGGCATGATCGCCGGGGTCTACGAGGCCGTGCGGGGCTGACCCCTCTCTTCACGCATTTAGTCCTCTGAATGCGGTACTTGCGTCACGCAACTACCGCATTCAGAGGACTAAATGCGTCACGTCCGTGAAGGACTCCTTCCCTACCCTCAGAGAAGAAAGGAGTCCTTCACGGACCGTCCCCTCAGTTCTCCAGCGCCAGCGGCAGGGTCCGCCGGACCGCCGCCGCGTGCCGTCCGTGCAGCGGGGTCACCGCGATCCCGCTCGGCCGCACCGGTTCCGCTCCCGGTCGTCCGCCGACCCGGATGGCCACCTCGGACTTCTCGCGTCCGCCGGGCGAGCGGTACAGCGTGTACGAAGTCGCGGTGAACGCCGAGCCAGGGACGTGAAGATCCAGTGTCCGCGCGAGATCCCGCTCCGACCGGGGCCGGTAGCAGACCTGCGACGCCCCGCCCCAGTCCCAGGAACGCCAGCCGTCCACCGGCGCGTCCTGGCCGCTGCCGAGCGCGACGCGCAGGTTTTCCGTCACCTCACCGGCTTCGAGCACGGTGCTCTCGAACCCGGCTTCGGCGAGCGCGCCCATCAGGGAGAGCGCCGCGCAGGCGGTGCTACGCAGCGCGCCGAGTTCTCCGCCGCCTCTGGCGAGCGCGGCGATCGGCGCGTCCTCGGGACGGTACCGGACGGTGAGCCAGCGGACGCGCAGCAAGGACTGTCCATTGGGGACGGTCCAGGTCAGCAGTTGCGCGCTGGACAAAGGGATCCCGGTGCTCGTGTACGCCTCGCGCAGGATGCCGACGAGCGTGTCCGGCGCGGGTGCCACGGCGCCGGGGGTGAGCCGGACGATGGCGCTCCACCCGTCGCTGACCTCGGCGACCCCGAAGCGGTTGCCCGCGCGGTCGACGTGCTGGCGCACCCGGACAGGACCGGCGAGCCGGTGCAGCGGATCGGGGACTTCGTGTTTGTCGCGGCCCCTCAGTCGATACGCGGCCCAGGTGAGCGCCCAGCCGGCGGCGTGGTGTCCGGCGAAGCGGACCGAAGTCGTCAGCACGAGGACGCCGGCGACGGCGACGATGCTGATCCACGCGGCCTGCGGGATCCCGTCGACGGTGAGGGCCAGCAGGATCGCGATCCCGGCGATCTCCCAGAGCGCCGCCTGCAGCGGACGGATCGGCAGCAGCCAGGGCAGCGGCGCCGCGCCCGCGATCCCGCGCGCGGGCGCCTGTTCCGGGACCGGGCGGGCCGGGGCTTCAACCGACAAGGAATTCCCCTCCTCCGTGCACGCGCACGACGGTAGCCCCGCCCCGCGCGGGGGAGGGGCGTAAAAAATACCCTCACCGCGAACCTGGCCGGAACCTAACGTGAGCACCCTCGAAACGGGTGGGCTCGAACGGCGGGGGACGGGGAGCGTGTGGACGCAGCGGGACCAGATCCAGGCCTACCAATTCCTCCGCAGGAGACTGGTTTCGGCACTGGTCTCGGCTGACGCCAACCATCCGGTCGCCCCGAGCCGCAGGCTCGTCATCGGGACTCTGTGCGGGCTCGGCGTGGCGCTGCTGGTCACCGCGGTCTTCGGCGTGATCGGCCTGCTGAACCCCTCCGGCGGCAAGGACTGGCTGGCGGGCGGCAAGGTGATCGTCGAAGAGGGCACGGGCGCGCGCTACATCCTCGGCCAGGACGGCGCGCTGCACCCCGTGCTCAACTACGCCTCCGCACGGCTGATGGCGGGCGGCAACGGTGAGGCCACCGTCACCGTCCCGTCGGACAAGCTCGCAAAGGCGCCGCGGGGTTCGCAGATCGGCATTCCCGGCGCCCCCGATTCGCTGCCCGCGGCGGCCGCGCTGGTGAACACGCCGTGGACGAGCTGCTCGCGGACGACCCAGGACGCGCCCGCGTCGGCCGAACCGGAGACGACGGTGCTCCTCGGCGCGCCCGCCGCCGGGGTCGACCTGCCGAGGGACCAGGCCGTCGTGGTCCGTGTCCCCGACGGCGAGCGCTACCTCGTCACGGCGGGACGCCGCTACAAGCTCACCCCGGAGGCCGCCACGGCGCTGCAGTTCGACACCTACCCGGTGATCGCGGTGTCCTCCCGGTGGATCGGTACCGTCGCCGCCGGACGCGATCTGGCCTACCGCGCGGTCGAAGACGCCGGGCGGCCCGGCCCGAAGGTCGGCGGCGCCGCGACGAAGGTCGGTTCGGTGCTCGGCGTCATCGACGCGATGGCGTCGCCCAGCGACGCGACGTCCTACTACCTCGTCCGTGCCGAAGGGCTCGAACCGATCGGCCAGACCGAGGCGAGCCTGCTGATCAACACGCCGGAGAACGCGGACGCCTACACCGGCGTCCCGGCGCCCGTCGCGGTGCGCGCGGCCGACGTGGCCGCGGTGCCGAAGGTCGCCAAGGCGAGGACGGGCGGGGCCGATCCCGCGGAGTATCCGGACCGAATCCCGCGAAAAGCGCCCGTTACCGGACAGTCCGTGACCTTATGCGCACAGGGTTCTCGAATCGTTATCTCCGCACAGGTCCCGTTGCCGCAAGGTGCGAAGGCGATCCCGGTGACGGCGCGCACGGACGCGCTGGTCGCCGACGCCGTCTTCGTGCCTCCGTCGGGAGGCGCGGTGGTGGCGGAATCCGGTTCCGGCACGGTCTACGTCGTCACCGACACGGGCCTGAAGTACCCGGTGGCGAGCACTGAGGCACTCGCTTCCCTCGGGTACGGCCAGGCCGAACGGCAACCGGTTCCGAATGGATTGCTGGCGCTGGTGCCGCGCGGGCCCGCGCTGGATCCGGCGCAGGCAGGCCGTGCGGTGTCCGCGGCGGTGGGTGGGACGGGGTGATCGGGAACGTGCAGAGGACCGAAGACAGGCCGGAGACCGACCGGATCGACGTCGCGGTGATCGAGGACCATCCGCTGTACCGGCACGCCGTGGTGCGGGTCCTCACCGAGGCCGAAGGGATCGAGCTGGGCGCCGTGGTCGATTCGGTCGCCCGGTTCCACGTCCATCCGCAGCCGCCCGGCAGCGTGGTGCTGCTCGACCTCGGCCTGCCGGGGATCGCCGGGTCGGCCGCCGTGCTGCAGGTGGCCGAACTGGGACATCACGTGCTCGTCGTGTCCGCGCAGGCCGAGCCCGAGCAGGTGCTCGGCGCGATCGCCGCCGGCGCCAAGGGTTTCCTGTCCAAGGACGTCGACGTCGACGAGCTGCTGACCGCGATCAGGACGGTCGCGCGGGGCAGGGCCTACGTTTCCGCGGTGGTGGCCGGGATGATCATCAAGGACAACGCCGACCGTCCCGCGCCCGCTCCGGACGTCGCGCTCTCCGCGCGGGAGAAACAGGTCCTGCGGCTCGTCGCGGCGGGCGAACGCGACGTCGACATCGCCCGCAGCCTGGGCATCGGAGTTCGGACGGTCCGCGGTTATCTGGACCGGATTCGTGACAAACTCGGAGAGAGAAGGCGGGCCGGTCTGGTCCGCAAGGCCATCCAGTTCGGGCTCGCGTCTCCGCCGGAGGTGCCCGGCCCGTCTCGGCCGGTCGCGCCCCGCGCCGACGCGGGCGGATTCGAAGGACGCCGGTGAACGCAGACGAGCAGCAGCCGAAACGCACCACGCCGATCAACGTCGGGGTGATCGAAGATCATCCGCTGTACCGGGACGCCGTCGCGCGTGTTCTCACCGAAGCGCCCGACATCGCGCTGGGCGCCGTCGCCGACTCCGTCGCGCGGTTCGCCGTCCAGGAGCAGCCGCCCGGCAGCGTCGTCGTCCTCGACCTCAAGCTGCGCGGCGTCCAGGACGCCGCCGCCGTGCTCGAAGTGGGGCAGATGGGGCACAAGGTGCTCGTGGTGTCCGCGCACGCCGAGCAGCCCGAGGTACTGGGCGCCATGCAGGCCGGGGCGAAGGGCTTCCTGTCCAAGGACGTCGACGGGGACGAACTCCTGCGCGCCATCCGCACCATCGCCGAGGACAACGCGTACGTGTCGCCGACGCTGGCCGGGATGATCATCCAGGACAGCGAAGACCGCCACGCCGGGCCCAAGATCGTCCTGTCCGAGCGGGAGAAGCAGGTCCTGCGGCTGGTCGCGGCGGGCGAACGGGACGTCGACGTGGCGGAGATCCTGAACATCAGCGTGCGGACCGTGCGGTCCTATCTCGACCGGATCCGGGACAAGACCGGGGAACGGCGGCGGGCCGGATTCGTGCGCGTCGCGATCCGGGAAGGCCTGCTGCGCTAGACCCCCGCATTTAGTCCTCTAAATGCGGTACTTGCCAAGCGCAAAGACCGCATTCAGAGGACTAAACGCGGGGGGCCGAGAAGTTCACCCGCAGCGTGTAGACCGAACTGCTCGCCGTGATGAACAGATCGTTCCGCCGCGGCCCGCCGAAGGTCAGGTTGGAACAGACCTCCGGCACCCGCAGCTTCCCGATCCGCGTGCCGTCGGGCGCGAAGCAGTGCAGGCCGTCGTGTGCGGCGGCCCAGACCCGGCCCGCGGCGTCCACGCGCACGCCGTCGAAACCGCCGGCGTCGCAGGTGGCGAAGATTCCGCCGCCGGAAAGCCGCCCGTTGCCCACCGAGAAAACCCTGATGTGGCTGGGTTTCTGCCGCGTGTCCGCGATGTAGAGCAGCGATTCGTCCACCGAGAACGCGAGCCCGTTCGGGCGCGAGAAATCGTCCGCGACGATCCGCACCGCACCGTCCACCGGATCGACCCGGTAGACGTGGCAGGCGCCGATCTCGCTTTCCGCCTGATGACCTTCGTAGTCGCTGTCGATGCCGTAACTCGGGTCGGTGAACCAGATCGCGCCGTCCGAGGACTCGACGACGTCGTTGGGGCTGTTGAACCTCTTGCCCTGATAGGTGTCCGCGAGGACGGTGGTCGTGCCGTCGTGTTCGGTGCGCGTCACCCGGCGGCCGCCCTGCTCGCAGCTGACGAGCCTGCCCTGACGGTCGACGGTGTGCCCGTTGTGGAATCCGGCGGGTTCGCGGAACACGCCGACCGCGCCGGTGGTCTCGTCCCAGCGCAGGACCCGGTCGTTCGGGATGTCGCTGAACACCAGGTACCGGCCTGCCGGGAAGTAGGCGGGCCCCTCGGTCCACCGGCAGCCGGTGTGCAGGCGCTGCATCCACTCGTCCCCGTTGACGCGGGCGAACCGCTCGTCGAGCATCTCGAAATGTGCCTTGACCATGTCCATGAGAACCCCAGTGTTCCGAATGAAATATTGCGATCATCATGAAACGCCGAACTTGATATGGTCAACCCATGGATGACGTGGATCGCATGTTGCTCACCGCGTTGCAGCAGGACGCGACCCAGGCGTACGCCGCGCTCGGCAAGGCGGTCGGCCTGTCCGCGGGCGCCGCGCACGAACGGGTCCGCAAACTACGCGAACAGGGCGTCATCCGGCGCACGACCGTCGACGTCGACCCGGCGGCGGTCGGCCGGGGAGTGATGGCGTTCGTGCTGGTCGAGGCGGGCTCGTGGATGGGCGACGCACCGACCAAGGCCGCGCTGGAGGCGCTGCCGGAGGTCGTCGAGGCGCATATCATCGCGGGCCCGGCCTCGCTGCTGGTGAAGCTGCGCACGCCGACCACCGAGGAACTGCAGGCGTCACTGCGCAGGCTGTACGCGATCGAGGGCGTCACCGGGACGCAGACGATCGTGGTGCTCGAATCCTTCTTCGAGCGATCCGTGGACGCTACAGCCGGCGGTTCGCCAGAACGCCCGTCGCCGCCCGCGCCTTCCCGCTGACCGCGGGGTCCACGTCGACGACCACCAGCTCCGGCCCGGCGCCCAGCTGGGTGTGGACGCGGCCGAAACCGTCGGACACCGTGGAGTAGCCGATCCCGGTGGGCGCCTTCGGGTTCACCGGGGTCGAGGTCGTGGCCGGATCGGCCTGCCCGCAGCCGAGGACCCAGCAGCCGGAGTCGAGCGCGCGGGCACGCACCAGTACCTCCCACTGCTCGCGTTTACCCTCGCCCGCACCCCAGGACGTCGGCACGAGGACGATGTCGGCGCCGTCGTCGGCCAGCTTCCGGAACAGTTCGGGGAAGCGGATGTCGTAGCAGGTCGCGACGCCGAACGTGATCTCGTCGACCTCGAAGGTGGCAGGCGCGGTACCGGGCGCGACCGTGTCGGACTCCGCGAACCCGAACGCGTCGTACAGATGGATCTTGTCGTAGCCGAAGTGATGCCCCGCGCCGGTGACGAGCAGGGTGTTGCTCACCCGCCCGTCGGGTGACGGCGTGAACATGCCCGCGACGACCACGACGCCGTGTTCCTCGGCGAGCGCGGCCACAGTGGACGCCCACGGCCCGTCCAAAGGTTGCGCGACGGGCCCGAGCGGGATGCCGAAGCGCGCCATCGCCGCCTCCGGGAACACGACGACCCGGGCGCCTTCGCCCGCCGCGGCCGTCACGCCCTCGCGAATCAGCTTCAGGTTCGTCTCGGGATCCTCGGCGGCCGTGAGCTGGCACAACCCGATTCGCGGCACGGAGGCCTCCCTCATCGTGGGATCGCTGGTCACCACCCCAGTGTGCCTGCTCGGGGCGATCCGGCCACCTCGTACCCTTGACCCATGCTGAACCGTACCGACCTGCGTGGACAGGTCCCGTCCGTTGCCGAGCTCAGGCGCACGCTCCCGCGTGCCGAGTACGACGTGGACGCGGCGCTGCATCACGTTCGGCCGGTGGTCGAGGCGGTCCGCGATCGCGGCGTCGAGGCGGTTCTCGAGTTCACCGAGAAGTTCGACAAGGTCCGTCCCGGCGGCGTCCGTGTGGCCGCCGCGGAGCTCACCAACGCGCTCGAGAACCTGGATCCGGCCGTCCGCGAGGCGCTGGAGGAGTCCATCGTCCGCGCCCGGAAGGTCCACGGCGACCAGCGCCGTCAGGACGTCACGACCGAGGTCGTCGACGGCGGCACCGTCACCGAGCGCTGGATCCCGGTGGACCGTGTCGGGCTGTACGCGCCGGGCGGGCTCGCGGTGTACCCCTCGACCGTGGTGATGAACGTCGTCCCGGCGCAGATCGCCGGCGTCGGCACGCTCGTGCTGTGCTCGCCGCCGCAGGCCACGTTCGGCGGGCTCCCGCACCCGACGATCCTGGCCGCCGCCGAACTGCTCGGCGTCGACGAGGTCTGGGCCGTCGGCGGGGCGCAGGCTGTCGCGCTGCTCGCGTACGGTGGCACCGACACCGACGGCACGACGCTGGAGCCGGTCGACGTCGTCACCGGTCCCGGCAATATCTATCTCACCGCGGCCAAGCGGCTGCTGCGCGGGATCATCGGCATCGACTCCGAGGCGGGCCCGACCGAGATCGCCATCCTCGCCGACGAGACCGCCGACCCGGTGCACGTCGCCGCCGACCTGATCAGCCAGGCCGAGCACGACCCGCTCGCCGCGAGCGTCCTGGTCACCACGTCCGAGGAGCTCGCGGACGCCGTCGACAAGGAGCTGACCGGCCGGGTCGCCGCGACCAAGCACTCCGAGCGAGTGACGGAGGCCCTGGGCGGCAAGCAGTCCGGCATCATCCTGGTATCCACTGTGGACGACGGGATCCGCGTCGTGGACGCGTACGCCGCGGAACACCTGGAGATCCAGACCGCGGACGCGCCGACGGTGGCGGCCCGCGTGCGCAACGCCGGCGCGATCTTCGTCGGGGCGTACGCGCCGGTCTCGCTCGGCGACTACTGCGCCGGGTCGAACCATGTCCTGCCCACCGGCGGATTCGCGCGGCACTCGTCCGGGCTTTCGGTGCAGAGCTTCCTCAAGGGCGTGCACGTCGTCGACTACAGCCAGGACGCGCTGCGCGAGATCGCCGGCCGCGTCGTCGCGCTGGCGAACGCCGAAGACCTGCCCGCCCACGGCGAGGCCATCACGGCGCGGTTCGAGGGGGAGCGGGCATGAGCATCGGCGAGGAGGTCACGCTCGGCTCGCTCCCGCTGCGGGACGACCTGCGGGGCAAGACCCCGTACGGCGCACCGCAGCTCGACGTGCCGATCCGGCTCAACACCAACGAAAACCCGTACCCGCCGCCGGACGCGCTGGTGGCCGACGTCGCCGAGGCCGTCCGCGCCGAGGCCGCTTCGCTGCATCGCTACCCGGATCGCGACGCCGTCGCGCTGCGCCAGGACCTCGCGGACTACCTCGCGGTGTCCACCGGCGTACTCGTGTCGGAGTCGAACGTGTGGGCCGCCAACGGGTCCAACGAGATCCTGCAGCAGATTTTGCAGGCCTTCGGCGGCCCCGGCCGCTCGGCGCTGGGCTTCGAGCCGTCGTACTCGATGCACCCGATCATCTCGGCGGGCACCCGCACCGACTGGCTGCCGGTGCCGCGCCGCGACGATTTCACGCTCGACACCGAGAAGGCGGCCGCGCTGGTGCGCGAACGCCGTCCGGACATCGTGTTCGTGACCAGCCCGAACAACCCGACCGGCGGGTCGATCCCGTTCGACGAGCTGCGCGGGCTGCTCGAAGCGGCGCCGGGCATCGTGGTGGTCGACGAGGCGTACGCGGAGTTCTCGTCGCAGCCGAGTGCCGTCGAGCTTCTCGAGGAGTACCCGGCGAAGCTGATCGTGTCGCGCACGATGAGCAAGGCGTTCGCCTTCGCGGGCGGGCGGCTCGGGTATCTCGCGGCCGCGCCGGCGATCGTCGACGCGCTGCAGCTGGTGCGGCTGCCGTATCACCTCTCGAAGCTCACGCAGGCCGCCGCGCGCGCCGCGCTACGGCACGCGGACGCCACCCTCGCCTCGGTCGCCAAACTCGCGGCCGAACGCGACCGCGTGGTGGAAGCGTTGCTGGGCTTGGGATTCACGCCGGTCCCGAGCGACGCGAACTTCGTCCTCTTCGGACGGTTCGCGGACGCGCCCGCGACCTGGCAGTCCTATTTGGACAACGGCGTGCTGATCAGGGACGTCGGCATCGAGGGGCACCTGCGGGTGACCATCGGGACGCCGGAAGAGAACGACGCCTTTCTCGAGGCCAGCAAGGAGGTGCCGCGATGAGTCGCGTCGGCAAGGTGGATCGCACCACCAAGGAATCGTCCATTTCGGTCCAGCTCGACCTGGACGGCACGGGACAGGTGGAGATCGACACCGGTGTCCCGTTCTACGACCACATGCTCACCGCGTTCGGCGTGCACGGCTCGCTCGACCTCAAGGTGCAGGCGACCGGTGACGTGCACATCGACGCGCACCACACCGTCGAGGACACCGCGATCGTGCTCGGCCAGGCGCTGCGGCAGGCACTCGGCGACAAGAGCGGTATCCGCCGCTTCGGCGACGCGTGGATCCCGATGGACGAAACCCTCGCGCACGCCGCGATCGACGTCTCCGGGCGCCCGTACTGCGTGCACCTGGGCGAGCCGGAGCAGTTCAACAGCTTCACCATCGGCGGGAACTACCCGTTCGTGCTGACGCGGCACGTGTTCGACTCGCTGTCGTTCCACGCGCAGATCGCGCTGCACGTGCGGGTGCTGCACGGCCGCGACCCGCACCACATCGCGGAGGCCGAGTACAAGGCCGTCGCGCGGGCGCTGCGCGCCGCCACCGAGCCGGACCCGCGGGCGGGCGGCATCCCGTCGACGAAGGGCGTCCTCTAACCCCGCGTTTAGTCCTCTGGATGCGTTCCTTGCGCGTGCAACTACCGCATCCAGAGGACTAAATGCGTCCGGTGGGCTGGTAGGTGGTGAGGAGCACGCCGGACGGGGTCGCGGTGGTGCCGGCGAACTCCAAGGAGCATGCCGGGGTTCCTTCGGCGAAGAAACGCTTGCCTGTACCCAAAAGGAGCGGGTAGACGGCCAGCAGAACCTCGTCCGCGAGCCCGTTTTCGAGCAGCGCCGAGGTCAGCGTGGAGCTGCCCGAGAGGATGAGGTCCGGGCCGTCCTGCGCCTTGATGTGGCGGACGCCTTCGACGAGGTCCGGGCCGGCACCTTCGAACGGGCCCCATTTCAGGCTTTCCGGCCGATGGGTGACGACGTATTTCGTCGCCGCCTTGAGCCGGTCCGCGAACGGGTCGCTTGGCGCGTCCGGCCAGTATTCCGACCAGAGGTCGTAGGTGCGACGGCCGAGCAGCAGGTCGAACCTTTCGGGGTGCGCGGCCATGATGGCCTCCCGGCCGGCGGGGGTCCGGTACGGCATGTTCCAGCCGCTGTACGGGAAGCCGTTCTCGTCCTCGGAGTGCTGGATCACGCCGTCGAGCGAGATGTGCTCGATCTTGAGCTTCCTCATCACGTCTCCAGCAACGCGTCGAGTTGGGGCATCGCGGCGCGGAAGCCCTCTTCCATCCCCGGGATCGTCTTCTCCATGGCTTCGATACTGGAAAACCGGGTCACGTGGATCAGGCGTGATCCCGTCGGCGTCGACTCGAAGGTGAATGTCATCGAGGACGGCATGTTCTCGTCGTCGGCGTTGTCCTCGCCGTCGTGCACCTCGAACGAGTCGATGGGGTTCACCGTGGTGAACTTCCAGGAGTCGGCCCACTTTTCGCCGTTCGGCCCGGACAGGTAGTACTCGGCGCGGCCGCCGGTCCGGAAATCGTGTTGGGTGAACGTGGCGGGTGCGAAGGGCGGCCCCCAGAAGCGTTCGAGTTGTCGTGGATCGGCCCAGGCGTCCCAAAGGCGTTTCCGCGGAACGGGAAAGTCCGCCACGACGGTGATGCTGAGCTCTTCGGGCTTCTTGGTGACGGAGGTGATCGGCATCGTCATTCCCCTTCTCGCAGGACATCGTCGAGCTGCGCCACACGTTGGCGCCAAAGGGCTTCGTAGGAGTCGAGAAGCTCGCTGGCGCGCTGGAGCCGCTCGCGGTCGGTCGAGACCAGTTGTTCGCGTCCGCTGGCACGTTTCCGGATCAGGCCCGCGCGCTGGAGCACGGCGACGTGTTTCTGCACGGCGGCGAAGCTCATCTCGTAGCGCGCGGCGAGTTCGGACACCGACGGTGCTTCCGCGATCGCCCGCGCCAGGATGTCGCGGCGGGTGCCGTCGGCCAAGGCGCGGAAGAGCTGGTTGAGCGACTCCTCGCCCTCCCCTCGAAGTACAACCATGTGGTTGTACGTTAGCCGTGCCCGGTCGCGCGGGCAAGGCCCGGGCCCGGCGCGGTCGTGATGGGGGACGTGTGGCAGGGTGGCGGTCGTGAGTAACACGACCATCGCTGTGCTGCTGTTCGCGCTCGGCGGCTTCCTGATCGGCGGCGTCTACGCGACCTGGAAGAGCGTCAAGTTCATGGCCGTCGTGCTGGGGATCGGCGCGCTGCTGGCCATCGGCGGCGCCATCGCCTGGCTGGCCTGAGCGCCGTCCGGTGAATCGGCTGCGCGCCGGGAGCCGCGTCAAGTTCCTCTTCTTCTGAAATCGGCGTGACGGCGCGATCGGGCCGGAGTGCTTCAGTCAGCGGTGGCCCGCCCGGTTCACCACCGGGGCGAAACTTCCCGACGGCCGAGCGCTCCATGATGTGGCGGAAAGCGGTCCTGTGCGACGCCGCCGAGGGCGCGCCATCCGCGCGAGGCCAAACCGCTGCGCGTGAAGGCCCCCTTCGCCGCGCTAGACGTAGTGAAGGGGGCCTTCATGTACTTCGGGGCCGGCAGGGCACCGGTACCGAGTGGGTCACCGGGGTCGTGAGTGGCGATTCGGGTCAGGGCCGAGAGCGTCGTGGGTGCCTGCTGGATTTGGCTGGGGCTGATCATGTGTCCGTGAAGGCCTCCTTGCCTACCCTGAGGGTAGTGAAGGAGGCCTTCACTACCCTCAGGCGGGCACGGGCACCGGTGCCGAGTGGGTCACCGGGGTCGTGAGTGGCGATTCGGGTTAGAACCCGAATCGCCACTCACGACCAACCCGCACCAAACGACCTGCACGGGGCCTTCGCGTACCTATCGAGGAGTAAGCGAAGCGGGCGTGTCGCACCGGGCCCGGGCCGAAGAAACCCGCGACCAGTACCTACTTCGAGGCGTCGACCAGCTCCCGCTCGTCAGGAGCGTCCAGCTGCTTCGCGAGCTTCTCGCCTTCGACGTCCACATCGGGCAGCACGCGATCCAGCCACTTCGGCAGCCACCAGGCACCGCGTCCGAGTAGCGACATCAGCGCCGGCACGATGGTCATCCGGATCACGAACGCGTCCACCAGCACCCCGAAGGCCAGCGCGAACCCGATCGACTGGATCAGCGACGACTCCGCGAGGACGAATCCGGCGAACACGCTGATCATGATCAGCGCGGCGGCGACCACGACGCGGGAGCCGTGCCGGAAACCGGTCACCATCGCCTGCTGCGGGTCGGCGCCGTGGACGTATTCCTCCCGCATCCGGGTCACCAGGAACACCTGGTAGTCCATCGCGAGCCCGAACAGCACACCGATCAGCAGGATCGGCAGCATGCTCATGATCGGCCCGGTCGTCTTCACCCCGAGCAGGTCGGTGAGCCAGCCCCACTGGAACACCGCCACCACGGCGCCGAACGTCGCGACCACGGAGCCGAGGAAGCCCAGCGTCGCCTTCAGCGGGACCACGATCGAGCGGAACACCAGCATCAGCAGCAGGAACGCGAGCCCGACGATCAGCGCGAGATAGGGCAGCATCGCGTCGGCGAGTTTCTCCGAGACGTCGATGTTGGCCGCGGTCTGGCCGGTCACCGCCAGCGACGCGCCGGTGGCCGTGCCCAGCCCCGCGTTCAGGCCGCGGATGTCGCTGACCAGGTCTTCGGTCGCGGTGCTGCTGGGGCCGCTCTTCGGGATGACGGTCAGCAGCGCCAGGTCACCGTCCCGGTTGGTCTTCGGCGGCGTGACGATCGGGCGTTCGGGGAGCCCGCCGATCCCCGCGGCCGCCTGCTGGAGCGCGGCCTGCCGGTCGGTGCTGGCGCTCAGGTCGACGACGATCACCAGCGGCCCGTTGGCGCCCTCGCCGAAGCTGCGGGCGACGGTGTCGTAGGCCTTGCGCTGGGTGGTGTCCGGCGCGGCGGTGCTGTCGTTCGGCAGGCCGAGCTGCATGCTCGCGGCCGGGATGGCGACGATCGCGAGACCTGCGATCGCGGCGATCAGCACCGGGATCCGGTGGCGGGCCACGAACTTCGCCCAGCGCTCGCCGTGCGTCGTCGCACTTTCCTTGCGGCGCAAGCGGATCTTGCCGCCCGCCAGTTTGCCGCCCGCGAACCCGAGGACGGCGGGCAGCAGGGTGAGCGCGATGACGACCGCGATGGCGACGGTGATCGCCGCGGCGATGCCCATCTCGCCGAGGAACGGGATGCCGACGACGGTCAGGCCCGCCAGCGCGATGATCACGGTCAGCCCGGCGAACACCACCGCGGAGCCCGCCGTGCCGGTGGCGCGTCCGGCGGCTTCCTCGGGATCTCGGCCGATCGTGAGTTCGTGCCGGTAGCGGGAAACGATGAAGAGCGCGTAGTCGATGCCGACGGCGAGGCCGATCATCAGCGCGAGCACCGGCGTGTTCGTGTTCAGTTCGAGGAAACCGGACGCCGTCGTGATCCCCGCCATGCCGATGCCGACGCCGATGAGCGCGGTCAGCAGCGGGATCCCGGCTGCGAGCAGCGAGCCGAAGGTGATGATCAGGACGACCGCGGCGACGGCCACACCGAGGCCTTCGGTGGCGTTCGTGGCGGGCATCGCCTGGACGGCGTCACCGCCGAATTCCACGGTGTACCCGGCGGCCTTGGCGGAATCCGCGGCGGCCATCAGGCCGTCGCGGTCGGCGTCGGTGAGCTCGAAGCCCGGGACGCGGTAGCTGACCTGCGCCAACGCGACGTGCTTGTCGGGCGAAATCGCCTGCGCCTGCAGCGGGTCGACCACGCCGGCGACCTTCGGCGCGTCCTTGAGCCCGGTGACGAGACGGGCGATCGCCGCCTGCCCACCGGCGTCGGTGATGTCACCGGACGTCGAGATGACGACGCGCGCCGTCGCGCCACCGGCGGCGGCTTCCGGGAACCGGTCGGCGAGCTGGTCGATCGCCTTCTGCGACTCGGTGCCGGGGATGGTCACCGAGTTCGAAAGCTGGCCGGACAGGGTCAGCGCGCCCGCGCCGAGGGCCACCAGGACGGCGGCCCACACCGCCGTCACCAGTGCCCGGCGCCGGAACGAGAACCGGCCCAGGCGGTACAGGAAGCTGGCCACGAAAGTCTCCCGTTCACTCGTTCAGGTTCATTTCAAGCTAGCCGATCGGCTAGGGCGCTACAAGCCGATCGGCAAGTGTGTGACTAGCCGCACGGCTAGTACTCGTTTGGCCAGGCGGCCACGCTTGACGTAATCTCCGACGGCTGAACGAGGAGGGAACATGGACGTCGTCCACGCGGAGGACACCCGCACGCGACTACTGGGCACGGCGTTGCGGCTGTTCACCGAACACGGCGTGGAAGGCACCTCGCTGCAGATGATCGCGGACGCCCTCGGCGTCACCAAGGCCGCCGTCTACTACCACTTCAAGACGAAGGCGGAGATCACCGAATCCGTCGCCGAACCCGTGCTGCGAGAGCTCGAAGGCATCGTCGACGACGCCCGCGCCCAGCGCACCCGGGGCGCGCAGATCGACCACCTGCTCGACGGTTTCGTCGATCTCGTGGTGCGGCACCGCGCGCTGGTCGCCCTGTTCTCCAGCGACCCCGGCATCGCCCGCGCGATCGAGAAGTCCGTGCACAGCTCGGACAGCTTCAAGAACCGGCTGCTGGAGATCCTCGTCGGCCCCGATCCGGATCTCACCGCGATCGTGACCGCGCAGGTACTTCTGGCGGGCATCGCCATCGCCGGCGGTTCGCCCGAGGTCGCGTCGCTCGACGACGAGACGCTGCGCGAAACGCTCCTCAGCGTCGGTCGCAAGCTCTACAACCGCCCGCGCCGCCGTTCGTGACCGATGTGTTCAAGACAGGCGCCGCGATCCGCGCGACCCTGTCGGCATGAACATCGATCTGAAGGCGGCGGCCACGTTCATGGCCACCCAGGCCCGGCTGCTCGACAGGCGGCGCTTCGAAGTCCTCTTCCGCTCCGATGACCCGGCCGCGGCGCTCGCCGCGCTCGAGGCGTACCGCAATCCCGACGGCGGCTACGGCCACGGACTCGAACCGGACTGCCGCTCGGTGACCAGTCAGCCCGCCGGTGCGCTGCACGCTTTCGAGGTCTTCGCCGACGTCGGCAAGTCGACAAGTCCGCGCGCGGCCGAACTCTGTGACTGGCTCGCCTCGATCTCCTTGCCCGACGGCGGGATCCCGTTCGCGCTGCCGATGCCGGATCCGGAGGGCGGCGCGCCGTTCTGGACGAGCGCGGATCCGGCGGTCTCCTCACTGCAGATCACCGCGATCGTCGCGGTGACCGCGCATCGCGTCGCGGCACACGATCCGGCGGTCGCCGCGCATCCCTGGCTCGCGAAGGCAACGCGCTACTGCCTAGATGAGATCGAGAAGCTCGACGAGGCGCCGCACGCGCTCGTGCTCGCTTTCGCGATGAAGCTGGTGGACGCGCTCGGCGACACGCGCCTGGTCGAGAAGCTCGGCCGGTTCGTCCCGGACGACGGTGTGGTCGCCGTCGGCGGCGGGATCGAGGGCGAGGCCATGCGCCCGCTCGACTTCGCGCCGGAACCCGGTGGCCCGGCACGGAAGCTCTTCCGGCCGGAGATCGTCGAAGCGGATCTGCGGCGGGTGGCGGGCGGGCAGCACGACGACGGCGGCTGGCGGGTCGACTACACGAGCTATTCGCCGGCCGCCGCGCTGGAGTGGAACGGGATGTTCACCGTGAACACGTTGTCGCTCCTGCGGAACAACGGCTTGGTCTAAGGAAGTCTGCGGAGGAACTCCGGCGGGACGGCGGCGGTGAGCCAGACGCCGTTCGCGCTCACCTGGAATTCGTGACCGGCGGCGGACATCTCCCGGGCGTCCACGGCGAGCAGCACCGGGACGCCGCGCCGCGCCCCGACGGCCCGCGCGGTGTCCACGGTCGCCGAGAGATGCACGGCATGCCGCTTCATCGGCCGGAGTCCCTCGTGCAGGATCGCGTCGAGGAACCGGGAGACCGTGCCGTGGTAGAGCACCTCCGGCGGGATCGCGGCGGGCAGTGCGAGGTCGACGTCGACACTGTGGCCCTGGCTGGCACGGATCCGCAGCCCGGCCTCGTCGAAGGCGAAGCGCCGTTTGTCGTTGCCCTCGACCACTTCGTCGAGTTGGGTGCGGGTGAGCGGCAAACCGTTGCGCCGCAAGGCCGCCAAGAGCGTGTCGACGTCGACCCAGCCGTCAGGGGTGAGGGTGATCCCGATGTCGCCGGGTGCGTGCCGCAGGTGCCGGGAGAGCCGTTTCGAGACTCGGATGAGGTTCTTCTTGTCCATTTCGAGTCACAGTGACGCACATCCGGCCCCCGCGTGGCAAGGGAATTCAGATGCCGCCCTCGGAAGCCGGGCGCAGTTTCCCCGCGCCGGGGCCGAAGCGGGACATCTGGTCGTCGGCGTTGTAGAGCCCGCAGCTGCGCAGGGAGAGGCAACCGCAGCCGACGCATCCGGTCAGCCTGTCGCGCAGGCGCTGCAACGCGTCGATCCGCGCGTCGAGCTCGTCCTGCCAGCCCCGCGAAAGGCGGGCCCAGTCGGCCTTGGTGGGCGCGTGGTCCTTGGGTAGGGTCTCCAGTGCCGAGCTGATGTCGTCCAGGCTGAGCCCGACCCGCTGCGCGGCGCGGATGAAGGCGATCCGGCGCAGCACCGAGCGCGAGTACCGGCGCTGGTTGCCCGCCGAGCGCTCGGAGCTGATCAGTCCCTTGTCCTCGTAGAAACGCAAAGCCGTATGGGGCACGCCGCTGCGGTCGGCGACCTGCCCGATGCTCAGGTGTTCAGCCAGTCTCGTCACGTCGCCAGATTAGCCTTGACTTCGACCTAAGTCGAGGTTGCAACCTCGGTTCATGACCACCGACACCAAGACCGGCTACGAGGATCTGCCGAGGCTGATCTCGTTGATGACCGGGGACGAGAAACACCAGGCGGCCGCGGAGTCCACTGTGGACGTCCTGTGGGTGCTCTACGACCGTGTGCTCGACATCACCCCGGAGAACGTCCGCGATCCGGGCCGCGACCGTTTCCTGCTGTCGAAGGGGCACGGTCCGATGGCCTACTACGCGGTGCTGGCGAAGAAGGGCTTCCTCCACGAGGAAGAACTCGCCGACTGGACTTCGGCCGAGTCCCGCCTCGGTCACCATCCCGACCGGGCGAGGCTTCCCGGGGCCGAGATCTCCAGCGGTTCGCTCGGGCACGGGCTCCCGCTGGCCATCGGTACCGTGTTCGGCCTGCGCGCCAAGGGATTCCGCGACGCCAAGGTCGTCACCCTCATCGGTGACGCGGAGCTCGACGAGGGCTCCAACCAAGAGGCCATCGCGGTCGCGGGCCGGATCGGCATGCCGCAGCTGACCGCCGTCGTCATCGACAACTCCTCGGCCACACACGGCTGGCCCGGCGGGATCGCGCGCCGGTTCGAGGTCGAAGGCTGGACGACCCGCACCGTCGACGGCCGCGATCACGACGCGCTCCACGAAGCCTTCACCACACCTCATCCGGACCGGCCGCTCGCCGTGGTCGCGACCGTCGAGCGAAAGGCTTGAGCCCGTGAACATGCGTGAAACGTTCCTCGAAGCCGCCGCCGAAGCGCTCGACGCCGACCCGAACGTCGCCGTCGTGCTCGCCGACATCTCCGCGGCACAACTCGCCTTCGCCGCGCGGAAACATCCCGACCGGGTGCTCAACGTCGGCATCCGCGAACAGCTGATGATGAGCACCGCGGGCGGACTCGCGCTGGCCGGCATGCGGCCGATCGTCCACACCTTCTCGTCGTTCCTCGTGGAGCGGGCGTTCGAGCAGGTCAAACTCGACCTCGGGCACCAGGACGTCGGGGCCGTGCTGGTGTCCTCGGGCGCGTCCTACGACATGCCGACCGCCGGGCGGACCCACCAGGCGCCCGGAGACGTCGCCCTCATCGACACGCTGCCGGGCTGGACCGTGCACGTGCCGGGGCATCCCGCAGAGGCACGACGGCTGCTGCTCGAGTCCATCCCTGGCGACGGGCGCGTCTATCTCCGGCTTTCCGCGCAGGAGAACGCGAAAGCCCATCTGGGGGCGGGTCTGCAAACGCTGCGCCAAGGCAGGCGAAGTGTGGTGGTGGCCGTCGGGCCGATGCTCGACCGGACGCTGGAGGCGACCGCCGATCTCGACGTGACCGTGCTCTACACCTCGACCATCCGGCCGTTCGACGCCGCCGGGCTGCGCGCGGCCGTCGACGCCACCGGGGCCACCGACGTCGTGCTGATCGAGCCGTACCTCGCGGGGACGTCGGCGCACGCGGTGACGGACGCTTTGTCCGAAATGCCGCACCGGCTGCTCTCCCTCGGCGTCCGGCGTGACGCGGAAGTGCGGATCTACGGCGAAATGGCCGATCACGACCTCGCGCACGGCCTCGACGCCGGCTCGATCACCTTGTCCGTCAAGGAATTCCTCCGCTAGCGTCACCAGGATGACGAAGATCCGCCCGCTCTCGCTCGGGGTCATCCGCCGCGGTGAAGACCTTCTCGTGTTCGAAGGCCGCGACCACACCAAGGGCGTGACCTACCATCGCCCGCTCGGCGGCGGGATCGAGTTCGGGGAGACCGCCGCCGAGGCGCTGCACCGCGAATTCCAGGAGGAACTCGCGGCGGAGCTGACCTCGGTCGAGCAGATCGCCGTACTGGAGAACGTGTACACCTACGAAGGCAGGCCGGGGCACGAGATCGTGTTCCTGTTCACCGCGGACCTGACGGACAAGGCGTTCTACGAGCGCGACGAGGTCGGCGTGGTGCTCGACGACGGCGCGCGCGTGCACTGGCTGCCGATGGCCGACGTGTCGAGCGGCAAGGCGATCCTGTACCCGGACGGACTCGCGGACCTCCTTTCAGCGCAGGACTGACCGCGCGGTCGGCGCCAGTTCCCGTTGTTGCCAAGGGCGTTCGAGTTTGCCCGCGAGTTCGGTGCCTGTCCGGTCCAGGAGTTCGCGGTGTTCTTCCGTGAACTTGGAGAACCAGACGAACACCGTCTCGTTCTCCCGCACGGGAAGACGGGGAAAGGTGTTCTCCGCGGGCTCTGTTTCGAAGTGGCCGAACGTGTCCACGCCTGATTCCCGCAAGGCGGGCGCCACGTTGTCCGCGAAGTACTCGGAGAACTCCTTGACCGGGACGGCAGGATGGCACACCGTCACCAGAATCCGGGAATCCCCAGCGCCGCCCGGAGCGGGGAACCCCGGCCCGGACGGGCGCAGCAACAGGACGTCCGATGCGTCGATCATCGTCTCGTTCGCCGCCGGGCCGTGCTCTCGCCACACGGGCCCGTGGTAGAACGATTCGAGCGCGGCACGCCTGGTCTCCATGTCCCGGAAACCGCGCAGCCACACGAACTTGTCCGGCTCCGCAGGCTCGCGGAAGAGGCCGAACAGGCGCATGCCGCAGGCTTCCTGGCTCTCCACGAACTCGCGCTCGAAGAGCTCGATCAGCCCGTCCCGGCGGCCGGGGTGCAGCGTGTACCGGCGCAGTTCGACGACGGACTGGAACTCGGGGGAAACGGTCATACGCGGACCATAGAGGTCCGCACCGACAGTTTCCGGCGGCTCAGCGGAAGGCGGCCAGACCGGTGACCGACTGGCCGAGCGAGAGCGCGTGCATCTCTTCGGTGCCTTCGTAGGTCAGCACGGTTTCCAGGTTCGACATATGCCGCATCACCGGGTATTCCAGCGAAATCCCGTTGGCGCCGAGCATGGCGCGCGCGGTCCTGGCGACCTCCAGCGCAGAGCGGACGTTGGCGAGCTTGCCGAAGCTGACGTGGTTGTGGTGCAGCGTCCCGGCGTCCTTGAGCCGCCCGATCCGCAGCGCGACCAGACCGGCGCGGTTGACCTCGACGACGAGATCGGCGAGCTTGCGCTGGGTGAGCTGGAACCCGGCCAGCGGTTTGCCGAACTGTTCCCGGCTCAGCGTGTACTCCAGCGCGGATTCGTAGCAGGAGCGAGCGGCGCCGACGACGCCGAACAGGATCCCGTAGCGCGCTTCGTTCAGGCAGGACAGCGGCCCGCGCAGGCCCCTGACCTCGGGGAACGCGGCGGAATCCGGCAGGCGGACGCCGTCGAGCACGAGTTCCGCGGTCAGCGAGGCGCGCAGTGACAGCTTGTGCTTGACCTCGTTCGCGGTGAAGCCCGGCGTGTTCGTGGGGACGACGAAACCGCGCACACCTTCGTCGGTCCGCGCCCAGACGACCGCGACGTCGGCCACGGTTCCGTTGGTGATCCACATCTTCGTGCCGCTCAGCACCCAGTCCGAGCCGTCGCGCACCGCGCGGGTCCGCATGCTGCCGGGGTCGCTGCCGGCGTCCGGTTCGGTCAGGCCGAAACAGCCGAGCGCCTCACCGGCGGCCATCCGGGGCAGCCACTCCTGTTTCTGCTCCTCGGTGCCCCATTTGTGGATCGCGTACATCGCCAGCGAGCCCTGCACCGAGACGAAGCTGCGCAACCCGGAGTCGACGGCCTCCAGCTCGCGGCAGGCGATGCCGTAGGCGACGGCGCTGGTCCCGGCGCAGCCGTAACCCTCCAGGTGCATGCCGAGCAGTCCGAGCCGCCCGAACCCCTTGGCGAGCTCGGCGGCGGGCAGAGCGCCCGACTCGTACCACTCGGCGACGTTCGGCAGGAGCTGGTCCTGGGCGTAGGAGCGCACTGCGTCACGCATGGCCCGGTCCTCGGCGGTGAGCTCGGCGTCGAGATCGAGGAAGTCGCGCGGATCCGGACTGCTGCTCATGCGGTCACTCCTGGTCGGCTCGGTGGGGCGTCTTCCTATGAAGAAAACCACACACGCGACCGGAGTCGAGTGTCAGCGATCCCGCCCTCCGGTGGTCTTCGTCACCTGAACCGATGCCGTGGCCGTCCGAGCCGGGGCGGAGCGCCGCTTCTGCGCCGGGATCAGCAGCTCCGCGAAGGTAGGGAAAGGCACGCTGTCGATGTCTTCGCGCCAGGCGCTGAGCAGGCGGGTCAGGTCGTCGGCGTCCTGCATCGTTCCTCCAAAAGTGCAGGGCGGTCCTGCGCCGGCCTTTCACTTGGAGGCGTTATTACCCAGAAGAGTGAACGTCGAAACAGGAAATCCGGAGAAAATCCGGTCCGCTAACCTGGGACGCGTGGCTACTCCTCGCGTGGTGATCCTGGACTACGGGTCCGGCAACCTCCGGTCCGCCGAACGCGCTGTTCAGCGCGCCGGCGCCGACGTCGAGGTCACCGCCGACCCGCATGCCGCCCTCGAGGCCGACGGCCTGGTCGTCCCCGGTGTCGGCGCCTTCTCCGCCTGTATGGAGGGGCTGCGGTCGGTGTCGGGGGAGAAGATCATCGGCAAACGCCTCGCCGGCGGCCGTCCGGTGCTGGGCATCTGCGTCGGCATGCAGATCCTGTTCGAACGCGGTGTCGAGCACGGCGTGGAGGCCGAGGGCGCCGGTGAGTGGCCGGGCACGGTCGACAAGCTGGAGGCCGACGTCCTGCCCCACATGGGTTGGAACACCGTCCGCGCCCCCGAGGACTCACAGTTGTTCGCCGGTCTGGACGCGGACACGCGGTTCTACTTCGTGCACTCCTACGCCGCGCGGACCTGGGAACTGGACTCCGGCCTCGCCGGACAGCAACCCAAGGTGACCTGGGCGAACCACGGCCAGGACTTCGTCGCCGCCGTCGAGAACGGGCCGCTCTGGGCGACCCAGTTCCACCCCGAGAAGTCCGGGGACGCCGGGGCGCACCTGCTGCGCAACTGGCTGAACACCCTGTCTTAGAGTGGGCGCGTGACTTTCACGCTCCTTCCCGCCGTTGATGTGGCCGATGGCCAGGCCGTGCGACTCGTCCAGGGCGAGGCCGGCACCGAAACCTCCTATGGCAGCCCGCTGGAGGCGGCGCTCGCCTGGCAGCGCGACGGTGCGGAGTGGATCCATCTGGTGGACCTCGACGCCGCGTTCGGCAAGGGTTCCAACCGCGAACTGCTCGCCGACGTCGTGGCCAAGCTCGACGTCCAGGTGGAGCTGTCCGGTGGCATCCGCGACGACGCCTCGCTGGAGGCCGCGCTGGCCACCGGCGCCCGCCGCGTCAACCTCGGTACCGCGGCGCTGGAGGACCCGGAGTGGACCGCGAAGGTCGTCTCCTCCTACGGCGACCGCGTCGCCATCGGGCTGGACGTGCGGATCACCGAGGCCGGGCACCGGCTGTCCGCCCGCGGCTGGACGCAGGACGGCGGTGACCTCTGGGAGGTCCTCGACCGGCTCGACCGCGACGGCGCGCAGCGCTACGTCGTCACCGACGTGAGCAAGGACGGCACCCTCCAGGGGCCGAACATCGACCTGCTCCGCGAGGTCGCCGCCCGCACCGACGCGCCGGTCATCGCCTCCGGTGGTGTGTCCAGTGTGGACGATCTCCGCGCGCTGGCCGCGCTGGCCCGCGACGGTGTCGAGGGATCCATCGTCGGCAAGGCGCTCTACGCCGGCGCGTTCACCCTGCCCGAGGCGCTCGCGGCCGTCGCGGAGTTCTGAGCTTTACCTCCCGGGTAATCGACGCCACGCGCCGGCTCGGTCAGGATTCCTTCCAAGACAACGAAACCTGGAGGGACATCATGACCGCCTACGGACTCGCCCACCTTCGCCCCGCCGCTGTGCTGGCCGAAGAGGTCTTCGAGTACATGGAACGGATCCAGGCCACGCTCGATCCCTTCGGCGGCAGGTTCCTCGTGCACGGAGCCGGGGTCCACGTCGTCGAGGGGGAGTGGCCGGGGGCGCTCGTGCTCATCGAGTTCCCGAGCCTCGACGCCGCGCGGGAGTGGTACGACTCGCCCGCGTACCGGGAGATCCTGCCGCTGCGGGCCGACCACATCCCCGGCGATCTGATCCTGGTGGAGGGATGCGGGCCGGACCACGACTCGGCGGCGCTGGCGGCCTCGCTGCGGGCGCTGCAGGCCTCGTGAGTGGTGAGGACGGTTCTAACCGTCCTCACCACTCACGAGACCCAGGGCTACTCCGCCAGCTTGATCGCGATGCCCACGGTCCGGTCCTTCGGCCCCCGCAGCCTGCTGAAGAACATCGTGACCCGCCCGGTGATCCCGTACTTCCGCGCGATCACCTTGCGCACCCGTTCGGTCTCGTCGAGGTCCAGCAGCCGAGCCTCACCCGCGACGACGTCGCCATGGGTCTTGGCACCGCGGAAGTCGCAGGCCTGGACCTCGACCCGGCCGCTGTTGCGGATGCGCTTGACCTTGCCCGCCTTCCGCTCGGACCAGAGCACCAGCTCGCCGCCGTCGCCCGCCGCCCAGACCGGGGTCGGCACCGGGGTGCCGTTCTTGCGGAAGGTGGTCAGGACGACGTACTTCTCGGCGGCGATCCGCTCGAACTCCGATCCCATGTGGAAAGTCTAGGCTGTCCGCCTGCGCAAGGTCGCCGCGCCGAGCACCAGCGCGGCCAGTGCGCACGCCCCGACGATGATCAGGTTCCAGAGGAGTGTCGCGTCCACGGTGCCCGACGTGGTGACCCGCGTGAGCGCTTCGACGGCGTACGAAAGCGGCATCACGTTCGAAAGCCAGTTCAGGAGCCAGCCCATTTCCCCGCGCGGCACGAACAGCCCGCACAGCAGGATCTGCGGCAGCACGAACAGCGGCATGAACTGCACCGCCTGGAACTCCGTCCGCGCGAACGCGCTCACGAACAGGCCGAGCGCCATCCCGAGGAGGGCGTCGAGGACGGCGATGAGCAGCAGCATCCCGATCGAGCCCGCGATGTCGAGGCCCAGCCAGGCGAGCGAAATCCCGGCGGCGACGCCGACCTGCACGATCGCGATCGAACCGAACGCGATCGCGTAGCCGAAGAGCAGGTCCATCCTGCCGATCGGCAGGGTCATCAGTCTTTCCAGTGTCGCCGTGGTGCGCTCGCGCAGCGTGGTGATCGAGGTGATCAGGAACATGATCAGGAACGGGAAGACGCCGAGCAGCGCCGGAGCGACCCGGCTGAACACCGCTTCGGAGTTGAAGACGAAGCGCAGCAGCACCATCAGCAGCGACGGGACGACGATCAGCATCGCGACGGTGCGCGGATCGTGCCGTAGCTGAAGGAGGATGCGGCGGGCCGTGGCGAGTGTCAGCGTGGGGTTCACGAGGTCATCTCCGTCTCCCGGACGAGCCGCAGGAACGCCTGTTCCAGATCGGTCGTGCCGGTGCGTTCGCGAAGCCCGGCCGGGGTGTCGTCGGCGAGGACGCGGCCTTCGCGCATGAGCAGCAGCCGGTCGCATCGCGCTGCCTCGTCCATGACGTGGCTGGACACGAGCAGCGTCGTCCCGCCCTCGGCGAGGCGGCGGAACAGCGCCCAGAGTTCGTCGCGGAGTAGGGGATCGAGGCCGACGGTCGGTTCGTCGAGGACGAGCAGTTCGGGTTTTCCGAGCAGTGCGACGGCGAGGTTGGCGCGGCTGTGCTGTCCGCCCGACAAGGAGCCGACCAGCTTGCCCGCGTGGTCGGTCAGCCCGACTTCGGCGATCACCCTGTCCACATCGGACATCGGCGCGCGGAGGACGGAGGCGAAGTAGCGCAACGCTTCCGTGATGGTGAGGTCGGCGTAGATGGCCGGGTTCTGGGTGGCGTAGCCGATCAGGCGCCGCAGCGGCGGGCTGCCCGCGGGATGGCCGAGCACGGTGACCTCGCCCGCGGCGACGATCTGCACGCCGACGATCGAACGCATCAGCGTCGTCTTGCCGCAGCCGCTCGGCCCGAGCAGGCCGGTGACGCGCCCGCGCGGCGTCCGGAACGCGATGTCCTTGACGACCTCGCGACCGCCGCGGACGACCCTCAGTCCTGTCACGGAGATCGCCGAATTAGCCATGTGTTTAATTCTGCGCTCGTTGAGAAGCGTGAGTCAAGGGGTGCGTGTTTCAGGACAGCCGGACGGCGATGCCCGGGTAGTCGTGCACCAGCAGGTGCCGGTCGTAGCGCAGTACGCAGGAGAAGTCGAAGACCGGTGCCGCGTAGGCGAAATCGCGGTCACCGATCCGCTCGTAGCGCTGCTCGAGCCGCTCCACGGCGAGGTCGCCCGCACGGACGTACACGGCGGGCGCCTCGGCGGCGGCGCCCGGAGCGAGGCCGAGCCGGTGCACTGGCAGCGTGTTCGTCATCGACGACGACTCGAGGTCCACGTCGAAACAGCCGTCGAGCCGCGGATCCGCGACCCCGTCCACCCGCCATCGTCCGTCACCGCCGGATTCGAGCACCGTGCGCCGGGCGCCGCTCGCCGACCGGCCGGAGATCTCCGCCGACCTCGTATGCCAGGCGGCGTCGACGGTGATCGCGTACTCGACGAACCAGGATTCGCCGTCCTCGACCGCTGTCGTTGCCCCGCTGATCCTCCAGCCGCCTTCGTGTTCTTCGAAGAACGCGACCTCCAGGCCGGTCCTCGCGTCCCGATGCAGCCAGCTCGCCGTCGCGGGAAGGCTCACGGGACCAGGACGAGCTTGCCCCGGACGTGGCCGCCTTCGCTTTCGCCCTGGGCCGCGGCCGCTTCGGCGAGCGGGTACACGCGGGCGATCGGCAGGTCGAGCTTGCCTTCGGCGGCGAGCGCGGCGCCTTCGGCCAGCGAGCCGGGGACCTGCTCGGCCGGAGAACCCGACGTGAAGCGGACGCCGTGGTCTGCCGCGTCCGGCGCGGCGATGGTGATGACCCGCTTCGGGCCACCGGTCAGCTCGACGAGGGTGGCGAGCGAGCCGCGTCCGGAGGCGTCGAAGGACGCGTCGACGCCCTGCGGCGCGACGTCGCGTACGCGCTCGGCGAGGCCTTCGCCGTACTGCACTGGGACGGCACCCAGCGAGCGCAGGTAATCGTGGTTCGCTTCGCTCGCGGTGCCCACGACGGTGAGCCCGCGCGCGACGGCGAGCTGGACGGCGATGGTGCCGACGCCGCCCGCCGCGCCGTCGATGAGCAGCGTCTCGCCCTTCTGGAGATCCAGGAGGGCGAGGGCGCGGTAGGCGGTGTTGACGACCGCCGGCAGCGCCGCGGCCAGCTCCCAGGAGAGTGCCCCGGGCTTGCGGATCAGGTTCGCCGGATCCGCGAGGACGTATTCCGCGTACCCGCCGATGCCGGACCCCAGGACCTCGTCGCCGGCCGCGAACCCGGACACTCCCTCGCCGACCGCGTCGATCACGCCCGAGATGTCCCCACCGGGCACGGCGGGGAACTTCGCGGGGTACACCTCCGCCATCAGCCCGGACCGGATCTTCCAGTCGATCGGGTTCACGCCCGCGGCCCGGACGGCGACCCGGACCTGGCCGGGTCCCGGCGCGGGAAGCTCACGTTCGAGGACGCGCAGGACCCCGGAGTCGCCGTACTCGGTGAACGCGATGGAGCGGTAGGTGTCCGTCATGCCGTCGACAACCGCCGCCCGCCCGTCACTATTCCGGCGGCTTCCCGAACCAGCTGTAGTCACCGGGGATGATCTGCAGGCCCTCGGCGATGTCGGCCAGCGTGGCCCGGTCCCGTTTGCCCGACACGGTGAGCCAGCGCCCGCCTTCGACCTGGACGGCGACCGTTTCGTCCAGCTTCCCTCCCCGCCCGTTCCGCGCGGGGAGGGCGAAACCGTCGAGGCCCCTGATCTTGAGCGGCACGGGCGCGGCATCGCCCGCGTCCGGCGGTTGGCCGCCGAGCCTCGCCGTGACCACCGCCGCCGCGCTGGGCTGCCCGGCACGGGTGGCTTCGAGCTCGGTCGTGCCCCCGTCGACCATCATGGCCAGGTTCACCCCGGACGGCTCCAGGCCGGCGGGCAACCTGCCGAACCGCAGTTCGCCCGACACCCGGGCACGGCCGTCCCCGACCATCTCGTCCGCGATCCGCTGACCCACGCCGCGCGCGTCGCGCACACCGTGCAGGGTCAAGTTCAGCACGTACGCGTCGTCGGGTGACCAGGTCAGCATCGTCGCGTCGCCGTAGACCTCCGAGACCATGCCGACCCTGCCGTGCACGATGATCTGGTTCGGGGCGGGCGCGATCGTCCACGGCCCGCGCCGCTCGTCCAGCGGAGTGGTGGTCAGCTGGACCTGGCCCGCCTCGCCGCCACTCCACGTCCTGGTCTGAGGCGCCGGATAAGGCTTCGCGGAGCGGCTCATCTCCTTGAAACCGTCGGGAAGCCAGCCCGGTTTGTACGGCAGCACCGCCCAGTCCGCGTCGCGCGGCGAGGCGGGCGTGACCGTTGTGTAGGCCCGCAGGCCGAGTGGCACGCCGAGCGCGATGATCGCGACCGCCGCCGCGACCAGCGCCAAAGCCATCTTCGGACGGCTGCGCGACCGTTGGGCCAGCGCGTCGCGGACCTCGGCCCCGTCGGGCGCCCGCGTCGCCAGGTGTTCGAGGCTCTCCCGGATCAGGTCCTCGGTGTGCTCGTCACTCAGTCGGGTCATTTGCGGGCTCCCGTGGGCTGCACGGACGGGGACGGCCCGGTTTCCCGCAGCGTCGCGAGCGCGCGCGAAATCTGGCTGCGCACGGTCGACGTCGCGCAGCGGAGTACCGCGCCGATCTCCTCGTCGGAGTAGTTCTCGTAGTAGCGGAGCACGATCGCGGCGCGTTGTTTGCGCGGGAGCTTCGCGAGCCGGTCCAGCATCGCGTCGCGTTCGTCGTACTCGATGGCGTGATCGGAGACCGGCGGGCTCATCAGGTCGAGCGCTTCCGGTGACGACGGCGTCACCCGGCGGACCGCCAGCCGCCTCCGCCACGAGAGGTACTCGTTGGTCACCATCCGGCGGACGTACGTCGGCGGCGAGTCGATCTTCGGCCAGCGTTCCTGAGCACGCAGCAGCACCTCCTGGACGATGTCCTGCGCCAGGTACGGATCGTCGGTCAGGACGGTCGCGTAGCGCAGGAGGCCGTCCAGGCGATCCGCGACGAACTCGTCGAAGGTCGCAGGCACGTGTCCCCCTCAGCCGGTGGTCTCGCTACTAGTGACGCGCGAGACCACCCCGCTGATGCATCGGGAGCCGAACTTTCTCGGCGCCGGGGGTCAGGTAGTACTGCGCGACCGGGGCCAGCATCGCGACGATCTCCTCCTCCGAGGCGTTGACCAGCGGCGGGAGCCCGATGACGTAGCGCAGCAGCGCGAACCCGATCATCTGCGCGGCGATCCCGGCCACCCGCACCTTCGGCACGCCGCGCGCTTCGGCGACCCGCGCCAGTACCGCCCGCTCCAGGAACTGCCGCATCATGGTCGCGACCTGCTCGTTGGTGGTCGCGGAGCGGATCATCGCCAGGAACGGCGCGCGGCCGTCCGGGGCCTGCCAGAGGCCGAGGAACGCGCGGACGAGGCGCTCGCCGATCTCTTCTTCGGGGCCTTCGAGGATCCGGGGGACCAGCTCGCCAGGGTCCACCGGCAGATTCATCGACGCGGCGAAGAGCCGTTGCTTGGTGCCGAAGAAATGGTGCAGCAGGGCCGCGTTGACCCCGGCGTCGGCCGCGATGGCGCGGACGGTCGCCCCGTCGTAGCCCTGTTCGGCGAACCTGCGCCTCGCCGCGTCGAGGATCTCCTCCCGCGTCTCGGTCTGCCCCGGCCGCCGCCCCGCCTGTGCCATCCCGCGAGCTTAGAACGGGTCTTGACTACGCTTGTCCCCATGTCAGTCGCAGTCAGGGTCATCCCGTGTCTCGACGTCGACGCGGGCCGTGTGGTGAAGGGCGTCAACTTCGCCGACCTGCGCGACGCCGGCGACCCCGTCGAACTCGCCAGGCTGTACGACGCCGAGGGCGCGGACGAGCTCACGTTCCTCGACGTCACGGCGTCCTCCGGGGACCGTGAGACCACCTTCGACGTCGTCCGCCGGACCGCGGAACAGGTGTTCATCCCGCTCACCGTCGGCGGCGGCGTGCGCACGAACGACGACGTCAACCGGTTGCTGCGCACCGGCGCGGACAAGGTGAGCATCAACACCGCCGCCATCGCGCGGCCGGAGTTCCTGCGCGAGGCGTCCCGCCGGTTCGGCGCGCAGTGCGTCGTCCTGTCGGTGGACGCGCGCCGGGTCCCCGAGGGGACCGAACCGACCCCGTCCGGTTTCGAGGTGACCACGCACGGCGGGCGCCGCGGCACCGGGATCGACGCCGTCGAGTGGGCCGCGCGCGGCGAGGAACTGGGCGTCGGCGAGATCCTGCTCAACTCGATGGACGCCGACGGCACCAAGAACGGCTTCGACCTCGAACTCCTGAGCCAGGTGCGGGCGGCGGTCCGGGTCCCGGTGATCGCCAGCGGTGGCGCCGGCGCGCTCGAGCACTTCCTGCCCGCCGTCGAGGCGGGCGCGGACGCGGTGCTCGCGGCCAGTGTGTTCCACTTCGGACAGTTGAAGATCGGCGAGGTCAAGAGCGCGCTGCGCGCCGGGGGAGTCGTGGTCCGGTGATCCTGGCCAAATGGAAGGCCTCCACCGAGGTCAAGGTCGTCTGCGCGCTGCTGCTCGGGCTCGCCCTCGCCTACCTCGCGATGGCCGCGATCCTCATGTTCGCGCCGTACTCCACCGCGCGGACGTTCCTGCTGCCGGGGACGTCGCTGGTCCTCGGCGGACTCGTCGTGGCGGGATTGGTGCTGAAGATGTCTTCGGCGCGGTTCGCCGGTTTCGGCGTCAGCTTCCTGTTCGGGTTGCTGCACGCGTTGTCCATGCTGGCGGCGGAACTCTTCTGGGTGAAGATCGTCTCCGGGCTGCTGTTCGCCGGGTACATCTACACGGCGGTCCTGCTCAACTCGATGCCGGTGAAACGGCACCTTCTCGGAGCCACGAATGACGCTTGACCCCGCCCTCTCGGATCGCTTGAAGCGCAACGCCGACGGGCTGATCGCCGCCGTCGTCGTCGAACACTCCACATCGGACGTCCTGATGATGGCGTGGATGGACGACGAGGCGCTCGAACGCACCCTCACGACGCGGCGCGGCACCTATTATTCGCGCAGCCGCAAGGAACTGTGGGTCAAGGGCGAGACATCCGGCCATGTCCAGCACGTGCGCGAGGTGCGGATCGACTGCGACGGCGATACCGTCCTCCTGCGCGTCGACCAGACCGGCCCGGCCTGTCACACCGGCACGCACACCTGTTTCGACACCGACGAACGGCTGCTGCTGGCCGACGAGAGCGAGAACCCGTGAATATCGTCGCCAACGTGCTGGTCGGCATCGTCGCCCTGATCCACCTGTACATCGTCGTGCTGGAGATGTTCCTGTGGACCACCCCGCGCGCCCGCGCCTCCTTCGGCACGACCGAGGAGTTCGCGAAGGAGACCACGACGCTGGCGGCCAATCAGGGGCTGTACAACGGTTTCCTGGCCGCCGCGCTGATCTGGGGCCTGATCGCGACCGGCAGCACCGCCTGGCAGTTCAAGATCTTCGGCCTCGCCTGCGTGATCGTGGCGGGGCTCTACGGGACGGCGACGGCGAGCAAGAAGATCTTCTTCGTGCAGGTGGTCCCCGGCACGCTGGCGCTGATCGCGGTGCTGGCCGCGGGCTGACCGGCGGTGGGAAGGCGAAGACCGGCCGAGCGTGACCGTCCGAGACGACGACCGCGCGTCGCCGGGCGACCTCGGT
This sequence comes from Amycolatopsis sp. NPDC043889, assembly GCF_056435645.1. Taxonomy (NCBI): domain Bacteria; kingdom Bacillati; phylum Actinomycetota; class Actinomycetes; order Pseudonocardiales; family Pseudonocardiaceae; genus Amycolatopsis; species Amycolatopsis sp. NPDC043889. The sequence continues at coordinate 91,874 of NZ_JBWKEC010000011.1, read as the reverse complement.
CCACTTCGGATGGTGATGCCGTCGAAGGCATTGCCCCGCTGACGATCCATGACGATGTGGCCGTCCCCCTGATCGAGAACCTGACGCGTTTCAAGGTGCGCGCGCTGGCGTTGTCGGTGTTCTGGATGGTCTTCTTCATCTCCTGCCGGATAGTCGCCGACGGGACCGGATACGAGTTGCTGATTCCGTTGTCCACGGCGGGCTTCTTCGGCTTCCCGGCGTGCCTGTACGCCGCCTGGATCTGGCGGGGCCGGTATCGCTCGGCCTTGAAGACCGGCTTGCGCGAGGCCACGGCGACGGTGGGCCCGGCTGGTTGTTCCCTGGGATCGACGTCTATCCCGAGCGCGGTTACAAGCTGCTTCAGACGCGACGGTCGCTGCGGATCGCTCCTCGCTTCGAGGGACTCGAGAAAGTCCCCGTCTTCGTCGGCGGCGAGGAAACGGACATGATCGTGATCTTCCCGCGCGGACGGTTCTTCAAGGACCGGCTCCGCACCGTTCCCGTCAAGGAGATCGAGCCGGACACGGCCTGATCCGACGACACCGATCGGGCCGGATGACACTCGGCCCGCGAGTTCCGCCTCCAAGCACGCGAGTCGCGCCTCTGGTCACGCGTGTCGCGCCTCCAAGCACGCGTGTCGTCCGCCTCACAGGATTCGTCGCCATTCGCCCGGCGGGTAGTGAAGGCCTCCTTCGCTACCTTCAGGGTAGGCAAGGAGGCCTTCACGGCCGGGCTCAGTCGACCTTTCCGGTCAGATACCGCTGCATCGTCGGCGCGATCGCGGTCACCAGCGGCTCGATCTCGCTCGAAGCCATCGGCTCGAACCTCGCGACGTACCGGATCATCCCCATCCCGACCAGCTGTGACGCGCACAGGGTCGTCCGCAGTTCGACTCGGTCCGAGCCCAGCTCACCGATGACCTTCGTGAAGAAGCTCTGGAAGAACCCGCGCAGCACCAGCGCGGCCTGCTCGTGCCCGGCGACGCTGCGGACGAGCGCCTGGAACACGTCACCGCCCGCGCCGTCCCACCGGGTGAGGAAGGTGCGCACGATCCGGCGGCCGAACTCCTCGTCTGGCCCGTCCCGAAGTTCCGCGAGGAGTTCGTGCGGCTCGAACGGCAGTTTCAGCACGGCCTGGGCGAACAGCCCTTCCTTGCTGCCGAACCAGTGGTTCACCATCGCCGCGTCGACCCCGGCGCGCGTCGCGATCGCGCGCACCGTCGCGCCGTCGAAGCCGCTCTCGCCGAACACCGCGCGGGCCGCCTCGAGCAGCGCGGTGCGGGTGTCCTGTCCGCCGGGCCGCCGTCCCCGGCGCCGAGCGGTAGTGTCTTCACCAGCCATGGCGTCATCATGGACGGACCCGGCCCGAAATTCAACATTCCTTGAATTCATCCCCGCGTCCCGCCTCCCACGGGCGTTGCAGCACAATGAGCGACATGGTCAGCGCCGCAAACGCCAGCCCGTCGGGGCTCGGCTCGGTCAGCCCTTCGCGCGACGAGTTCCGCGCGCTCGCCGAGGGCCGTCGCGTCATCCCCGTTGTCCGCCGCGTGCTCGCCGACGGTGAGACCCCCATCGGGGTCTACCGCAAGCTCGCCGCCGACCGGCCGGGGACGTTCCTCTTCGAATCGGCGGAGAACGGCGCTTCCTGGAGCCGATGGTCGTTCATCGGCGTGGACAGCCCCGCCGCGCTGACCGTGCGTGACGGCCAGGCTGTCTGGACCGGCACCCCGCCGGTCGGCCTGCCGACCGAAGGCGACCCGCTCACCGTGCTGCGTGAGACCGTCGCCGCGCTCCACACCGAGCAGCTGCCCGGGATGCCGCCGCTCACCGGCGGCATGGTCGGCTACATCGGCTACGACGCCGTCCGCTGGCTCGAACGGCTCCCCGAACTCGCCGAACGCGACCTCGACATCCCCGAGCTCACCATGCTCCTGGCGACCGACCTGGCCGCCTTCGACCACCACGAGGGCACCGTCACGCTGATCGCCAACGCGGTCAACTGGGACGACTCGGCCGAGCGCGTCGACGCGGCGTACGACGACGCCGTCGCGCGTTTGAACGCGATGACCAAGCAGCTGCACGTCGCGGCCCCGGCCACGGCCGCCGTCTTCGACCGTCCCGCGCCCGAATTCACCCGCCGCCGCTCCAAGCCGGACTTCCACGCGGCCGTCGAGAAGGCGGTCGAGGCGATCAAGGCGGGCGAAGCGTTCCAAATCGTGCCGTCGCAACGATTCGAGATCGAGACCCAGGCCGACGCGCTGGACGTCTACCGTGTCCTGCGCACGTCCAATCCGAGCCCGTACATGTACCTGCTGCGCCTGGACGGCTTCGACATCGTCGGGTCCAGCCCGGAGTCGCTGGTCACCGTGCGGGACGGCCGCGCGACCACGCATCCGATCGCGGGTACCCGCTGGCGCGGCGCCGACCCGGAGGAGGACGCGCAGCTGGCCAAGGACCTGCTGGCGGACGAGAAGGAACGCGCGGAGCACCTGATGCTCGTCGACCTCGGCCGCAACGACCTCGGCAAGGTCTGCAAGCCCGGCACCGTGCGCGTCGTCGACTTCTTCGACGTCGAGCGCTACAGCCACGTCATGCACATCGTCTCCACGGTCACCGGCGAACTCCTCGACGACAAAACGGCTTTCGACGCCGTCGCCGCCTGCTTCCCGGCGGGGACGCTCTCCGGCGCGCCGAAGGTCCGCGCGATGCAGCTGATCGAGGAGCTGGAGCCGACCCGCAGGGCGCTCTACGGCGGCGTCGTCGGATATCTCGACTTCGCCGGGGACGCCGACACCGCGATCGCGATCCGCACCGCGCTGATGAAGGACGGCACCGCGTACGTCCAGGCGGGCGGGGGAGTCGTCGCCGATTCGGTGGCCGACTACGAGGACAACGAGTCGCTCAACAAGGCCCGCACCGTGCTGTCCGCCGTGGCGGCGGCGCAGACGATGATCGCGGCGGACGAACTCGACCCGGCGGGTGACCGCACTCGTGTCTGAGGCCCCGGCGAAGAAGGCCAAGCGTCCACTGTGGATCGCCGTGGTGGGGCTGCTGCTGGGGGCGGTCGCGCTGTGGGGTTCTTCGCAGCTCGTGTGGTTCGCGGAGTTCCGCGACGGCGGTGTGCGCGGCACGGTGCTGTACACGGAAACCGGTTCACAGCGTGCGGTCGCGCTGATTCCGCTCGCGTTGCTGGCGCTCGCCGGCACGGCCGGGCTGATCGCCACCGGCGGCCGGCCACGCCGGGTGCTCGGCGTGGTACTCGCCGTGGCCGGTGTCGCCGCGGTGTGGATCGGCGTGGCGGGCGGCTCGTTGAGTGGCTTCGCCGACGGTCTGCCCGTCGCTCAGCTGGTGGGAGCCCGCGGTCTCGCGATCCTCGGGGGAATTCTCGTGACGGCGGGTGGGTTGGCAGCCATCAAGGGTGCGGGCCGGATGCCTCGTCTCGGCGCGAAGTACTCGGCGCCGGGGGCGAAGAAGAAGGCCGCCAAGGATCTGGAAACCGAGCTGTGGGAGGCGCTGTCCGAAGGCGAAGATCCCACCGCGACCCGGTGATGGCCGCGGAAAACGCGCGTTTTCGAGATCTACGCCGCGAAAGATGACACGGTTGGCATTCGGAGTAACGGACATACCCGGAACCAGGCCGTATCCGTGCGGGGGTTAGCATCGTTTCGGCGGGAAGGGGAAGGTTTTTGTGAGCGACCTTGCGAAGGAATCCGTGAGTACGACGGCCGGTGAGGAACTCCGGTGAGCGTGCTCGATGACATCGTCGCCGGCGTCCGTGCCGATCTCGCCGAGCGCGAGGCGGTTCTGCCGTTCGACGAACTGAAGAAGCGCGCGACCCAGGTCGCGCCCCCACGTGACGTGCTCGCGGCCCTGCGTGAGTCCGGTATCGGCGTCATCGCCGAGGTGAAGCGGCGCAGCCCCTCCAAGGGTGACCTGGCCGAGATCCCCGATCCGGCCGCGCTGGCGAAGGACTACGCCGACGGCGGCGCCAGGGTGATCAGCGTGCTGACCGAGCAGCGCCGGTTCGGCGGTTCGCTCGCCGACCTCGACGCGGTCCGCGCGGCTGTCGACATCCCGGTGCTGCGCAAGGACTTCATCGTCAGCCCGTACCAGGTCCACGAGGCGCGGCTGCACGGCGCGGACATGGTCCTGCTGATCGTGGCGGCCCTGGAGCAGAACGCCCTGATCGCGTTGCTGGACCGGGTCGAATCCCTCGGGATGACCGCGCTGGTCGAGATCCACAACGCCGAAGAGGCCGACAAGGCCCTCGAAGCCGGCGCGAAGGTGATCGGCGTCAACGCCCGCAACCTGCACACCCTCGAGGTCGACCGGGACGTCTTCTCGCGGCTGGCCCCCGGTCTGCCGATGGACGTCTTCAAGATCGCCGAGTCCGGTGTGCGCGGCCCCGGCGACCTGATGTCTTACGCGGGTCACGGTGCCGACGCCGTCCTGGTGGGCGAAGGGCTCGTAGCTTCGGGCGACCCCAAGGGTGCGCTGGTCAAGCTCGTCACCGCCGGATCGCACCCTGCCTGCCCGAGGCCTTCCCGATGACCATTGAGTACCACGAAGAAACCCACGGCAAGCACGATCCGGACGACCGGGGCTACTACGGCCCGTACGGCGGCCGGTTCATGCCGGAGGCCCTGATCGGCGTCGTCGACGAGGTCGCGGCCGAGTACGACAAGGCGCGGAACGACCCGGACTTCGTCAACGAGTTCCGGCGTCTGCTGCGTGACTACGCCGGTCGCCCGTCGCTGCTCACCGAGGCCAAGCGCTTCGGTGAGCACGCCGGCGGCGCCCGGATCTTCCTCAAGCGCGAGGATCTGAACCACACCGGTTCACACAAGATCAACAACGTGCTGGGACAGGCGTTGCTCACCAAACGGATGGGCAAGAAGCGGGTCATCGCCGAGACCGGGGCCGGGCAGCACGGCGTGGCCACCGCCACCGCCTGCGCGCTGCTGGACCTGGAATGCATCGTCTACATGGGTGAGGTCGACACCGAGCGGCAGGCGCTGAACGTGGCGCGCATGAAGCTGCTCGGCGCCGAGGTCGTCCCGGTGAAGACCGGTTCGCGCACGCTCAAGGACGCGATCAACGAGGCCCTGCGCGACTGGGTCACCAACGCCGACACCACGCACTACCTGTTCGGCACGGCGGCGGGCCCGTACCCGTTCCCGATGATGGTGCGGAACTTCCACAAGATCATCGGCGAGGAGTCCCGCGTCCAGATCCTGGAGCAGGCCGGGCGCCTGCCGGACGCCGTCGCGGCCTGCGTCGGCGGCGGGTCGAACGCGATCGGCATCTTCCACGGCTTCATCGACGACCCGGAAGTCCGTCTCGTCGGTCTCGAGCCGGGCGGCGAGGGCATCGAGGGCAACCGCCACGGCGCCACGCTGACCAAGGGCACACCGGGCAACCTGCACGGCGCGATGACGTACCTGCTGCAGGACGAGGACGGCCAGACCGTCGAGTCGCACTCGATCTCCGCGGGCCTCGACTACCCGGGTGTCGGCCCGGAGCACTCGTGGCTCAAGGACAGCGGCCGCGCCGAGTACCGGCCGGTGACCGACGCCGAGGCGATGGACGCGTTCAAGCTGCTTTCGCGCACCGAGGGCATCATCCCGGCGATCGAGTCGGCGCACGCGCTGGCGGGCGCGCTGGTGCTCGGCCGCGAACTCGGTCCCGAGGGGCTGATCATCGTGAACCTGTCCGGTCGTGGCGACAAGGACATGGACACGGCCGCGAAGTACTTCGGCCTGGTGGAGAACGCATGAGCGGGTTGAAGGAGCTCTTCGCGGCGACGCGCGCGGAGGGGCGTGGAGCGCTGATCGGGTATCTCCCGGCAGGTTTCCCGACGGTCGACGGGTCGAAGGACCTGCTGGCCGCGGTGGTCGACGGCGGCGCCGACCTGGTCGAGGTGGGCGTGCCCTACTCGGACCCGGTCATGGACGGCCCGACCATCCAGGCCGCGTCGGTGAGCGCGCTTTCCGGCGGCTTCAGGCTCAAGCACCTGTTCGAGGTCGTCGAGTCGGTGTCGTCGCGCGGCGGCAAGGCCGTCGTGATGACCTACTGGAACCCGGTGCACTGCTACGGCGTCGACCGCTTCGCGCGGGACCTCGCCACCGCGGGCGGGCTCGGCATGATCACCCCGGACCTGATCCCGGACGAGGCCGACGAGTGGATGGCCGCCTCCGAGCAGCATGGTCTGGACCGGATCTTCCTGGTCGCGCCGTCCTCCTCGGAGGAGCGGATCGCGAAGACCGTCGAGGCCGCATCCGGTTTCGTGTACGCCACCGCGGTGATGGGCGTGACAGGCGCTCGTGACCAGGTCGGCGTGCACGCCGAGGATCTGGTCGCGCGCACCCGCGCGCATACGGACCTGCCGATCGGCGTCGGGCTCGGCGTCCGGTCCGGCGAGCAGGCGGCGCAGGTCGCCGGTTTCGCGGACGGTGTCATCGTCGGCTCCGCGCTGGTGACCGCCGCCGCGAGCGGACTGGACGCGGTTCGGGAGCTTTCGGCCGAGCTGGCCGCGGGTGTGCGGAAGACCGTCGCCCCCGCTTGATCCTCACGCTGGTCGTGAGTGGCGATTCGGGTTCTAACCCGAATCGCCACTCACGACCAGCTGGACCGGCCGCTCAGTGCCGCCACCGCTGCGCTTCGGTGATCTCCTCCGGGGTCGCGAGCGCGAACCGCTCGATCTCCGCCCGCCGCAGGCCCACGATCGTCGTCGCCAGCGGAGCGCCGAACGCGGCAGTGAGGGCCTTGTCCGCCTCGAACGCCGCGACGGCGTCCTCCAACCGCAGCGGCAGCCGCTCGATCCCGCGGGCGGCGCGCGCCTCGTCGGTCAAGATCCCGGGATCGACGTCGAGCGGCTCCGGCAGCACCGCCTCCTCGTCGGTTCCGGCCATCCCGGCGAACAGCAGGGCGGCCGCCAGCAGATACGGATTCGCGGTCAGGTCGAAGCATTTGACCTCGAGGTTCGCCGCCGAGTCACGGTTCCCGGCGACGCCGCGTACCAGCCGCAGCGGCGTCTCCCGGTTCTCCAGCCCCCACGCGGCGTACACGCCCGCCCAGTGGTGCGGCTCCAGTCGCAGATAGCTGACCACCGACGGTGCCCCGATCGCGAGCAGCGCGGGCAGCCGCCGCAGGATGCCCGCGCTGAACGACTCCGCGACCGGCGTCAGCCCGAAAACCCTTTCCCCGCCGAAGAAAAGGTTCCGCGCGCCGTCACAGACACTCAGATGCACATGCCCGCCGTTGCCGACGCCGGCGGGCGCGAACTTCGGGGTGAAGGACGCCTTCAGCCCGTGCCGGTGGCTGAGCGCGCGGATCGTCTCCTTCGTCAGGACGGCGATGTCGGCCGCGCGCACCGGGTCCGCCGCCGCGACCGACAGCTCGAACTGGCCGTCGGCGTACTCGGGGTGGATCTGTTCCACGCCGACCCCCTGTTGGTCCAAAGTGGACACCAGGGCGCGGAGATAGTCCGCGTGCTCGGAAAGTCTCGCGTAGCCGTACGCCGGGCCCGCGGTGGCCGAGGTCGGATCGTCCGGCGCGTCGGCGCCGGTGATCACCCATTCGATTTCGAAACTCATCCGCGCCCGGTGACCGCGCGCGGCGAGCCGGTCCACCGCCGTCGCCAGCAGGGCCCGCGCGTCCTGCGGGTGCGGCTCGCCCTCCTGGTCGAGTTTCGTCACCGGAGCCCAGGCCCAGCCAGGCTGCCCGGCGAGCACGGTCAACGCGTCGAGGTCCGGATGCAGCCGCAGGTCACCGACCGGGCCGAGGGAATACTCGCCGCCGCTGATGACGTCGTCCGAGCCGAAGAAGTCGAAGGACTTCGAAGCGCCGACACCCCAAGCGGCCGCGGACGGCAACTTCCGCAGCGGTACCGCCTTGACCCGCGCGATCCCGGCGTTGTCCACGAAGGTCAGCGCCACAAGCTCGACACCCCGGGCCCGGAGTTCCCCGGTGAGGGCGGTCGCGCGGGCGGTCAGTGCTTCCCGGTTCACCATGGTTCCTCATCCTGGCCTCGATCGGAGTCCCTTGCCACGCCTGGATCCGGTCATAGGGTGAGGCCGCACTCGTCGACCACGAGAAGGGACGCGCTCATGCCGGGAACCCAGATCCTGCCGTTCGTCGCACGGACGAGGCTCGTGGACCACCACTGCCACGGCGTCGTCACCGGTGATCTGGGCCGGATCGAGTTCGAACAGCTGCTCACCGAGGCCGACACCGTCTCGTCACTGGGCACGACCCTGTTCGACTCGCTGATCGGGCTCGCGGTGCGGGCCCGCTGCGCCCCGGTGCTCGACCTGCCGCCGCACGTCCCGGCCGAGGACTATCTGGCCCGCCGAGCCGAACTGGGCGCCACCGAGGTCAACGCGCGGTTCCTGCGCGCCACCGGCACGACCGAATTCCTGCTCGACGGCGGCTTCCTGCCGGACACGCTGACCACGACCGAGCAGTTCGCGGCCCTGTCCGGCGCCCGCGCGCGGGACATCGTCCGCCTCGAACAGGTCGCCGAAACGGTGATCGGCTCCACCACCGCGGCCGGATTCGCGCCGGCCTTCGCCTCGGAGCTGGCGAAACGCGCCACGACCGCGGTCGGGTTCAAGTCCATCGCCGCCTACCGCGTCGGCCTCGACCTGGCGGGGGAGCGGCCGACGGACACCGAAGTCACCGAAGCGGCGGGCCGCTGGCTCGCGCGGATCGAGGCGGGCGGACCGGTCCGGCTCGCGGACGAGGTCCTGCACCGGTTCCTGTTCTGGACCGGGATCGACCTGGCCCTGCCGATCCAGTTCCACGTCGGCTTCGGCGACGCGGACGTGGACCTGCACCGCTGCGATCCGCTGCTGCTCACCGGGCTGCTGCGGGCCACCCGGTCACACGGGGTGCCGATCATGCTGTTGCACAACTATCCCTTCCACCGGAACGCCGCGTATCTGGCGCAGGTCTTCGAGCACGTGTTCATCGACGTGGGACTCGCGACGCACAACGCCGGTCATCGTGCGCCCGCGATCATCGCGGAGACAATGGAGATCGTGCCGTTCGGGAAGCTGCTGTTCTCCACGGACGCGTTCGGGCTGGCCGAGCTGTACCACCTCGGTACGGCGCTGTTCCGGCAAGGACTGTCCGACTTCCTGTACGCGGGGCTCACTTCGGACGTACTGTCCGAAGTGGACGCGCATCGGATAGCGGCGCTGGTGGGGCACCGCAACGCCGAACGGGTGTACGGGCTGGAGGGGACATGACGGAACTGGACGACCTGCAGGACCGGTGGGAGGCCGCCGTCGAGGCGGAACTGCCGTCGGCGATCGAACTGCGGCACCGGGTGCACGCCGATCCGCGCGCGTCGGGAGACGAAGAGGACACCGCACGGGTCGTCGTCGAGGCGCTGGGAATCGACGAAGGGGTCCGGGTCGCCAAGACCGGGCGCGCCGTGCTGCTCCCGGGTACCGCGCCGGGCCCGGCCGTGGCACTGCGCACCGAACTGGACGCGCTGCCGGTCACCGAACGCACCGGCGTCCCGTGGGCCTCGGAGACGCCGCTGATGCACGCGTGCGGGCACGACGTCCACATGGCCGCGCTCGTCGCCACCTGCCGCGCGGCCTCCGTGGTCGGGGTGCCCCGGCCGCTCCTCGCGCTCCTGCAGCCGCGTGAGGAGACGTCGCCGTCCGGCGCGCTGGACATCGTCGACTCCGGCGTGCTCACCGAGTACGGCGTCGAGTCGGTCATCGGCGCTCACGTGCAGCCCAGGCTCGCCGCGGGGGTGGTTTCGGCGGTGCCGGGACCGGTCAACGCCTCCACCGACGAGTTCGACGTCGTCGTCCGCGGTCAGGGCGGGCACGCCGGCTACCCGCATCTGCTGCGGGACCCGATCCTCGCGCTCAGCCAGATCGTGGTGAGCCTGCAGCAGCTCGCGAGCCGCCGGGTCGACCCGGTGTTCGGTGCGGTCTGCTCGGTCGGGCGGATCGAAGCCGGGACGACGGCGAACGTCGTGCCGAACGAGGCCCGCCTGTCGGGCTCGCTGCGGCTGATGCGCGCCGAAGACCGCGACCTCGCCCTGGAGGGGCTCGCCGAGGTCGTCCACGGCACCGCACAGGCGCACGGCTGCCGGGCGGAACTGGAGATCAGCCCGTGCGAACCGGTGCTGCACAACGACGCCGGGCTCACCCAGCGCGCGCACCGGCGACTCGTCCGGACGGGGGCAGTCGTGGACACCGACTTCCGGTCGTTCGGCGCCGACGACTTCGCGCACTACTGCGGGATGACCCGCGGGCTGATGATGTTCGTCGGCCTCGGCGACACCGCCGGCGCGCCCAGCCTCCACGACGAGGTGTTCCTGCCGCCCGACGCCGCCATCGGGCACGTCGCGTCCGCGCTGATCGCGGGCTATTTGGCCGCCGTCGAGGGCTGACGCCCCCAAGAAGTGGACGAAGCGCTACGGTGGCCGACGTGAATACCGCCTCGGCAGCGTTCCTCGCGACCATCCCCAGCCCCGACCAGGGCGTCTGGCATATCGGGCCGGTCCCGATCCGGGCCTACGCGCTCTGCATCATCGCCGGCATCATCGTGGCGATCTGGCTGGGCGAGCGGCGCTGGGTCAACCGCGGCGGCACGAAGGGCACGGTCATCGACGTCGCGGTCTTCGCGGTGCCGTTCGGCCTGGTCGGCGGGCGGTTGTACCACGTCATCACCGACAACCAGCTGTACTTCGGCGAGGGCAAGAACCCGCTCAACGCGCTGAAGATCTGGGACGGCGGGCTCGGTATCTGGGGCGCGATCGCGCTCGGCGCGGTCGGCGCGCTGATCGCCTGCCGCCGGCGGGGGATCCCGCTGCCCGCGATGGCGGACGCGCTCGCGCCGGGGATCGTGATCGCGCAGGCGATCGGGCGGCTCGGCAACTACTTCAACCAGGAACTCTACGGCGCGCACACCGACCTGCCGTGGGGCCTGGAGATCTACCAGCGCTACAACCCGGCCAACCCGGACGACTTCCTGAACGGCGTCGCGCTCGGGCACGTCCCGCTGCCGGACAGCCCGGTGCACCCGACGTTCCTCTACGAGCTGATCTGGAACCTCGGTGTCGCGCTGCTGGTCATCTGGGCGGACAAGAAGTTCCGCCTCGGCCACGGCCGCGTGTTCGCGCTGTACGTCGCCGGGTACACCGCGGGCCGGTTCTGGATCGAGATGATGCGGACCGACACCGCGAACCACATCCTCGGCCTGCGGGTCAACGTGTGGACCTCGATCCTGCTGTTCGCCGCGGCGATCGCGTACTTCGTCCTCGCCGCCAAGCGTGGACCGCGGGAAGCGCCGGAAACGTTGTGGAGCAAGGACGTGCCGCGAGAGGACTCCGGTACCTCTTCCTCCTCAGGGCCGTCCGATGAGGAGACGCACGCGGACGTCGCGGCGGCTCCGGACACCGTCCGGGACTCGGCCGCGGACAAGGCGACCGAGGACCCGAAGCCGGACCCCGAGAAGTAGCGCCGCAAGTCCGTGAAGGCCTCCTTGCCTACCCTCAAGGTAGGCAAGGAGGCCTTCACGGACGTCGCGGCGTCAGCGAGAGACCAGGCCTCGCCCCGTCACCAAGGGCAGGTCCAGCGCCGTCAGCAGCCCCGGCGGAGCCGCCACCACCGCCGGGATCGCGTTCACCAGCCGCATCGCGGTCGCCTTCAGCCCGGCCGTGTTGTGGTCACCGTCGCTGCCGACCAGACGGAGGTCCAGCACGTAGTCGGGCTCCCCGGTCACCTGGACGCGGTAGCAGCCCTGCCCGGTCGGCTGCGGCCAGTCCGGCCCGAGGTCGCCGCGCAGGCGCGTGATGTGCTCCAGCACGCACACCGCCCGCCCGCCGCGCATGCCGCGCACCTCGAACCGCAGCGCCGCGGCCGTGCCCTCGTTGATCGTCCCCGACGCGATCTCGAACGTCTCCGGAGCAGGAAGCCGTTCGTAGACCTCCTCGACGGCATCGAGTTCGACGTCCAGCCCGGCCGCGAGCTGCCGCACGACGCTGCCCCAGGCCAGCGACAGCACACCGGGCTGCAACAGCAAGGGCAGATCGTCCATCTCCCGGCCGAAGCCCATGATCTCGAACAGCACCTTGCCGTTGTCGTACGTCGAATAGTCGAGGATCTCCAGGCAGCGCACCTCGTCGATCCGTTCGCACACGCCGGTGAGCACCAGTGGCAGCCAGTCGTTGGCGAAGCCGGGGTCGACACCGTTGACCCACAGCGAAGCACCGCCTTCGCGAGCGGCCTCCCGGATCGGCTCGATCATCTCCGGCGGGACGACGCCTTCGGGATACTGGAGGAACACCGGGCTGCTGGACACCACGTTGATCCCCGCGCGCAGGAAGCGTTTCAGGTCTTCGACGGCCTCGGGCAGCCGGTCGTCGGCCATCGCCGTGTAGAGCACGCAATCGGGCTTCAGAGCGATGAGTGCGTCCGCGTCGGTCGTCGCGGTGACACCCAGCGGGCGACCGAGCCCGGCCAGATCCCCAGCGTCCACGCCCACCTTGGCGTCGCTCGAAACCCAGACTCCGGCGAGTTCGAGATCCGGCCGCGCGGCTATCCCCGCCAGCGCGTGGCGGCCGACGTTCCCGGTACTCCACTGGACCACGCGCACGGCGTTCGCCTCCTGATGTCTGGTTGGTGAACCCGCGTCCGCGATCGACGTCGGCAGGACGCTGCCTGGGAGACCACGTCACGGTTGACGAGCAGGGCGTCCTGCCACCGCGATAGCGGGGCCTTCGGCCAGGGCGGGTTCACGCGTATGGTCATTTTCCCGATATCTCTCAGCTCCGCCGACAGTCTCCTACAGATCGGGCAGGCCCAGCTCGAGGTTCGGGGCCTGCAATCCACCGTCGACTTCGATGATCTTGCCGGTGACGTACCGGCCCGCGCCCGACGCCAGGAACACGACGGTGGCCGCGATGTCCTCGGCCTCGCCGATCCGGCGCAGGGGAGTGGCGGCCTCCATCCGGCCGCGCAGTTCATCGTTGCCCACCACCACTTCGAGCGCGGAAGTCGCCACCGAGCCGACCGAGATCGCGTTCACCCGCACCTTAGGCGCGAGATCAGCCGCCGCGAGCCGGGTGTAGTGCGCCAGCGCGGCCTTCGCCGTCCCGTACGCGGCGAAGCCACGGCCGGTCACGCGGCCCATGACCGACGAGATGTTGACGACCGATCCGCCCGTCTCCAGCAGGGACGGGGCCGCCGCGACGGTCAGTGCGTGTGCGGTGGAGACGTTGAAACGAAAGGCTTCTTCGAGGAATTCGGCGGTGGTTTCCAGCAGCGGCCGGGGATAGGTTCCGCCGACGTTGTTGACCACCAGGTCCAGCCGCCCGAATTCCGCCGTCGCGATCCGAGCCAGCTCGCCCGCGGCGGCCGGGTCGCTCAGGTCGGCGGGCACCACGTGCGCGCGCCGGCCGGTGGCGGCGACCAGGGCCGCCACGTCGTCGAGCTGGGTTTCGGTGCGGGACGAGATCATCACGTCGGCACCGGCCTCGGCGAGCGCCACGGCCGTCGCCGCGCCGATCCCGCGTCCGGCGCCGGTGACCACGGCGACCTGGTCGGTGAGCCGGAAACGGTCCAGGATCATGCGCGGAACTGTAACACGTTCTAGTGGTTGCCGGTCCCGCTCGCGCGGAGCGGGACCGGCTCCGGCTAGCCGTTCACGATGAACGAGTAGTACCGCGGATCACCGAAATTGCCGTCGGCCAGGATCGCCTGGACTTCGAGCTGGTGTGGTCCGGCACTGGCCGGGGTGACCGTGATCGTCGCCGTCCCACCGGTCGCCGCGACCCACTGGGGCGCTCCGTTGTCCACGGTGTAGAGGAAATCGGTGACACCGGGGACCGCCGAGGAGAAGACGAACTCGCCCGGTACGCCGACCCCGCCGCCCGGCTGGCCGGCCGGATAGGTGGAACTGGTGACGACCGGGGCGGTGTTCTGCTCGATCCGATCCTCCCAGCGCTGGGATGTCCAGCCTTCCTTGGTACGGCTCGACACGACCAGGTAGGTCATCGGCTCCCGCGGGGTCACCGTGGTCGTCGCCATGCCGTCCGGCCCGGCCGGGACCACGACCTCACCGGTCCAGCCGAAGTCGTAGACGTACTCGACGACCCCCGGCATCGCGCCGGGAGTGAAGTCGAGGCGCAGCGGCTTGCCCACGGCGACGGCCTGGGCATCGAAGGTGACACCCGGCTCCGACGGTGTGGCGGTGAACCCGTAGTGCGTGCCGGGACCGCTGTTGCCCGCCTTGTCCCTGCCCCAGGCGCTGAAGGTGTCGAACTCCGTCTTCGGCGTGTACTGGACGGTCGCGACACCGCCGGGGCGGTCCGCGGGTGCGTAACCGTTGCCGGTGTTGAAGCCGATGATGTCCTGATCACCCTTGGCATCGATCGTGAAGGTGCCCGGGATGCCGATGGCGCCGTGCCGCTCGCGGTCGTTCGGGTAGTCCGCCGACGTCACGACCGGCGCGGTGGTCGGTGCCACCCGGTCGATGATGAAGGAACACGGCGCGCTGACCGGTCCGGCCAGTCCCTCTTCGACCCCCTGCATCGTCCACCGGTACTCGCGGCCGTGGGTGGTGAACTCGGACGGTAACCAGTAGCGCACGTGACGCGGCGCGGCGGAGAAGTAATCAGGGCCCAGTTCCAGCCGCTTCGCGGGGTCGTCGGCCGCCCAGACCGTCACCTTGGCGGAGACCGCGGACCGGTCGGGGTCGTCGACCCGGCCGGTGACCTCGACGGGATTGTCCGCCGTGTACACCGGATCCGCGCCGCACGGCTTGAGCCCGACGTGCAGGTCGGTCGGCACGGTCGGCGGCCGGTTGTAGTCGACGTAGAGATGCAGGCGGTTCTCGACGCGCCTGCCGTAGGCCGGGTCGAACTGCCGGTCGTCCGGCATCCGCAGCGCGAAGGTCACAGACTCCTTGCCCGCGGCGAGCGCGGCCGTGATCGCCTGTCCCGCGTCCCATTCGACGCGGTTCCACAGGCAGCCGCCCTGGGCGCCCGGGCCGGGAAGCTTGGTTCGCTCCTTCGGCTGACGCAGCCAGGTCGGCGCCGTCGCCGGGTCGGTGACCCACAGTTCGGTCGCACGCGGCTTGGTGCAGTCGTTGGCGGCGGTTTCGGTCGCGTACGCCTCGGCGTAGCCGATCGTGGCCCCACGATAGGGGCGCAGGTCGAAGGTGAAGTACGCCTTCGAAGCGTGGAACCCGCGGTCGGTCCAGGCGCCGACCGGAACGTCATTCCCGGTGGTGAAGGACTTCGTCGGCGCCTTGAGGTCGATGTAGACGGCCGGCGCCGAAGTGGCCGTCTCGGAGGTGGCCAGCGCGGGCGTGGCCGAGAGCAGGGCGGAGAACGTGAGCGCGGCCGCGCCGAGCACAGCGGTTCTTCGGATCAACTTGAGCATCAAGCCCCCAGAGGTGAGGTGATTTCACCTCTAGGTCGATCTAGAGCGGTGTCAGGTTGCCGTGAAGCGCAGGATTGGGCCGGACGGCCTAATCGGCCCAGGGTTCGCGCCGGGCGCCCGGAGTGACTAGGGTCGCCTCACCGCGTCTCGTGACATCCCGGAACGGGACATATACTTAGCGGAACGAAGTACTGTGCCCTCATCAGGAACTGTGTCGTTCCGGGCGTCCAGATCGTTACCCATCGGCGGGCTTTCGCGACCGCCGAACTGATGCCGACGTGTTTCACAGGTGTTAAAGTCGCGCTAACGAACGGGCCATCGTCGTCCCGTGCGCATTCCCCCGGCCGGCCCCGCCCGGCCGCTGAGCACAGACGACGAAGGAGGTCCCTTCATGATCTTCTCCGCCATTCCAGGCAAACAGGGTCTCTACGATCCCGAATCCGAACAGGACTCCTGCGGTGTGGCCATGGTGGCCGACGTCCGCGGGCGGCGTTCGCACGGCATCGTCACCGACGGCCTGTCCGCGCTGACGAACCTCGACCACCGCGGCGCCGCCGGCGCGGAGCCGACCAGTGGTGACGGTGCGGGCATCCTGCTGCAGCTCCCGGACGAGCTGCTGCGGGCCGAAGTGGACTTCACTCTGCCCGAGGCGGACGCCGACGGCCGGCAGACCTACGCGACCGGGATCGGTTTCCTGCCCTCGGACATCGAGGAGCGGACCAAGGCCATCGCCCTGATCGAGCGGATCGCCGGTGAAGAGGGCCTCGACGTCCTCGGCTGGCGTGAGGTCCCGGTCGACGCCGACCGCGCCGACATCGGCCCGACGGCGCGTTCGGTGATGCCGCATTTCGCGATGCTGTTCGTCGCGGGCGCCGAGGCCGACGGACGATGTCCCTCCGGGCTCGAGCTGGACCGCCTTGCCTTCTGTCTCCGCAAACGCGTCGAGAACGAGAGCGTGACCGCGGGCTGCGGCACCTACTTCCCGTCGCTGTCCTCGCGGACCATCGTCTACAAGGGAATGCTGACCCCCGAGCAGCTCCCGCTCTTCTTCGCCGACCTGACCGACACCCGGCTCACCAGCGCCATCGCGCTCGTGCACTCCCGGTTCTCCACCAACACCTTCCCGTCGTGGCCGCTGGCGCATCCGTTCCGGTTCGTCGCGCACAACGGCGAGATCAACACCATCCGGGGCAACCGCAACCGGATGCGCGCCCGTGAGGCGCTGCTCGAATCGGACCTCATCCCCGGCGACCTGACCCGCCTGTACCCGATCTGCTCGGCCGACGCGTCGGACTCCGCCTCCTTCGACGAGGTGCTGGAGCTGCTGCACCTCGGCGGCCGGTCGCTGCCGCACGCGGTGCTGATGATGATCCCCGAAGCGTGGGAGAACCACGCCGGGATGGACGCACAGCGTCGTGCGTTCTACCAGTTCCACGCCAGCCTCATGGAGCCGTGGGACGGCCCGGCCTGTGTCACCTTCACCGACGGCACCCTCGTCGGCGCGGTGCTGGACCGGAACGGCCTGCGCCCCGCCCGCTGGTGGCGCACCGCCGACGACCGTGTCGTGCTGGCCAGCGAGGCGGGCGTGCTCGACGTCGCCCCCGCGGACGTCGTGGCCAAGGGGCGCCTCAAGCCCGGCCGCATGTTCCTGGTGGACACCGAGGCGGGCCGGATCGTCGACGACGAAGAGGTCAAGTCGGAGCTGGCGAAGCAACTCCCGTACGAGGGCTGGCTGCACGCCGGTCTCCTGCAGATCGCCGACCTCCCGGACCGCGACCACATCGTGCAGAGTCACGATTCTGTGCTGCGGCGCCAGCTTTCCTTCGGCTACACCGAAGAAGAGCTGAAGATCCTCCTCGCGCCGATGGCGGTCAAGGCCGCCGAGCCGATCGGTTCGATGGGTTCCGACACCCCGCCCGCCGTGCTGTCGCAGCGTTCCCGGCTGCTCTACGACTACTTCAAGCAGAACTTCGCGCAGGTCACCAATCCGCCGCTGGACGCGATCCGCGAAGAGCTCGTCACGTCGATGAGCCGGATCATGGGCCCCGAGCGCAATCTGCTCGCCCCAGGCCCGGCCTCCTGCCGCCACGTGCAGCTGCCGTATCCGGTGATCGACAACGACGAACTCGCCAAGCTGATCCACATCAACGACGACGGCGACCTTCCCGGCTTCGCGTGCAGTGTCCTTTCCGGACTGTACGAAGTGGACGGTGGAGCCGAGGCGCTGGCGTCCGCGATCGAGCGGGTCCGGCGCGAGGCCTCCGAGGCGATCGCGGCCGGCGCGCGCACGCTCGTGCTGTCCGATCGCGACTCCGACCACCGCATGGCGCCGATCCCGTCGCTGCTGCTCGTTTCCGCGGTGCACCACCATCTGGTGCGTACCAAGGAAAGGCTCCGCGTCGCGCTGGTCGTCGAGACCGGTGACGCCCGCGAGGTCCACCACATCGCGCTGCTGCTCGGCTACGGCGCCGCGGCGGTGAACCCGTACCTGGCCTTCGAGACCATCGAAGACATGATCTCGACCGGTGCCGTCACCGGCATCGAACCCGCCAAGGCGATCCGCAACTACGTCAAGGCGCTCGTGAAGGGCGTCCTGAAGATCATGTCGAAGATGGGCATCTCGACCGTCGGCGCGTACACCGCGGCACAGGTCTTCGAATCCTTCGGCCTGGCCCAGGATCTGCTCGACGAGTACTTCACCGGGACGTCGTCGAAGCTCGGCGGCGTCGGGCTGGGCGTGCTCGCCGAAGAGGTCGCCACGCGCCACCGCCGGGCGTACCCGGACAACCCGACCGACCGGGTCCACCGTGGACTCGAGACCGGCGGCGAATACGCGTACCGCCGCGAGGGCGAACTGCACCTGTTCACCCCGGAGACCGTCTTCCTGTTGCAGCACGCGACGAAGACGGGCCGGGAAGAGGTGTACAAGAAGTACTCCGACGAGGTGCACCGCCTGTACCGGCAGGGCGGCGCGCTGCGCGGGCTGTTCTCCTTCCGTGAGGGCGCGCGCGAGCCCGTCCCGCTGGACGAGGTCGAGCCCGTGGAGGCGATCTTCAAGCGCTTCAACACCGGCGCGATGTCCTACGGCTCGATTTCGGCCGAGGCGCACGAAACGCTCGCCATCGCGATGAACCGCATCGGCGGCCGGTCCAACACCGGTGAGGGCGGGGAAGACCCCGAGCGGCTCTACGACCCGGCGCGGCGCAGCGCGATCAAGCAGGTCGCGAGCGGCCGGTTCGGTGTCACGAGCGAGTACCTGGTCAACGCCGACGACATCCAGATCAAGATGGCGCAGGGCGCGAAGCCGGGCGAGGGCGGGCAGCTGCCGCCGAACAAGGTCTACCCGTGGATCGCGCGCACGCGGCATTCGACGCCCGGCGTCGGGCTGATCTCGCCGCCGCCGCACCACGACATCTACTCGATCGAGGATCTCGCCCAGCTGATCCACGACCTCAAGAACGCCAACGAGAACGCCCGCATCCACGTGAAGCTGGTGTCCTCGCTCGGTGTCGGCACGGTCGCGGCGGGCGTGTCCAAGGCGCACGCCGACGTCGTGCTGATCTCCGGCCACGACGGCGGCACCGGCGCCTCCCCGATGAACTCGCTCAAGCACGCGGGCACCCCGTGGGAGATCGGGCTCGCCGAAACGCAGCAGACGTTGCTGCTCAACGGTTTGCGCGACCGGATCACCGTGCAGGTCGACGGCGCGATGAAGACCGGCAAGGACGTCGTCATCGCCGCGCTGCTCGGCGCGGAGGAGTACGGCTTCGCGACGGCGCCGCTGATCGTCGAGGGCTGCGTCATGATGCGTGTCTGCCACCTCGACACCTGCCCGGTCGGCGTCGCGACCCAGAGCCCGGATCTGCGCAAGCGGTACACCGGCCAGGCCGACCACGTCGTGAACTATTTCCGGTTCGTCGCCGAAGAGGTCCGGGAAACGTTGGCGGCGCTCGGTTTCCGCACCCTCGACGAGGCCATCGGGCACGCCGAGATGCTGAACACCGACGAGGCGATCGAGCACTGGAAGGCCTCCGGCCTCGACCTCGCGCCGATCTTCGAGATGCCGGCCGAGACTCCGTACGGCGGGGCGAAGCGGCGCACCCGGAACCAGGACCACGGCCTTGAGCACGCGCTCGACCGGACGCTGATCCAGCTCGCCGAGGCGGCGCTGGAGGACGCGCATCCGGTCCGGCTCGAACTGCCGGTGCGGAACGTGAACCGGACCGTCGGCACACTGCTCGGTTCCGAGATCACCCGCCGCTACGGCGGCGAGGGCCTGCCCGAGGACACGATCCACGTGCTCCTGACCGGTTCCGCCGGGCAGTCGCTCGGGGCGTTCCTGCCGCGCGGCATCACGCTCGACATGGTCGGCGACGCGAACGACTACGTCGGCAAGGGCCTTTCGGGCGGGCGGATCATCGTGCGCCCCCATCCGGACGCGAAGTTCGCCGCCGAAGGCCAGACCATCGCCGGGAACACGCTCGCCTACGGCGCCACCGGTGGCGAGATGTTCCTGCGCGGCCAGGTCGGCGAACGGTTCTGCGTGCGGAACTCCGGCGCGGTGGTCGTCGCCGAGGGCGTCGGCGACCACGCCTTCGAGTACATGACCGGCGGGCAGGCCGTGGTGCTCGGCCCGACCGGGCGCAACCTCGCGGCGGGGATGTCCGGCGGCGAGGCCTACGTGCTCGACCTCGACCGCGGCAAGGTCAACGAGGAGATGGTCAACCTCCTGGCTCCGTCCTCGGAAGACCTCGCCTGGCTCAAGAAGACCGTGCAGAAGCATTACGACCTCACACGTTCGGCCGTGGCCGCGTCGCTGCTCGGCGACTGGCCGCGTCGCTCGGCGGCGTTCACCAAGGTGATGCCCCGCGACTACCAGCGTGTCCTTGACGCGGCGAAGGCGGCGCGTGCCGCGGGCCGCGACGTCGACGAAGCGATCATGGAGGCCGCTCGTGGCTGATCCGACGGGTTTCCTGAAGTACGACCGTGAAGAGCCGAAGAAGAAGTCCAAAGAGGACCGTCTCGCCACCTGGGGCGAGGTGTACGCCGACGTGGAGCCCGCCGAGCGCAACGAACAGGTGCGCAAGCAGGCTTCGCGGTGCATGGACTGCGGCATCCCGTTCTGCCATTCCAGTGGTTCCGGCTGCCCGCTGGGCAACCTGATCCCGGAGTGGAACGACCTCGTGCGCCGCGGCGACTGGGCCGCGGCGAGCGACCGGCTCCACGCCACCAACAACTTCCCCGAATTCACCGGGAAGCTGTGCCCCGCGCCGTGCGAGGCGGGCTGTGTCCTGTCGGTCTCGCCGCTGTCCGGCGGCCCGGTGGCGATCAAGCGGGTCGAGCAGACGATCGCCGACCAGTCCTGGGAAGCGGGCTACGTGCAGCCGCAGGTCTCGGCCGTTTCGTCGGGGCAGCGGGTCGCGGTCGTCGGCTCCGGCCCCGCCGGGCTCGCCGCCGCGCAGCAGCTGACCCGCGCCGGCCACGAAGTGACCGTCTACGAACGGGACGATCGCCTCGGTGGCCTGCTGCGGTACGGCATCCCCGAGTTCAAAATGGAGAAGAAGGTCCTCGACCGGCGGCTCGCGCAACTCCGCAAGGAGGGCACGAAGTTCGTCACCGGCTGCGAGGTCGGCGTCGACCTCACCGTCGAGGAACTGCGGGCGGGCTACGACGCGGTGGTCCTCGCCGTGGGCGCGCTGCGCGGCCGCGACGACAAGACCACGCCCGGACGTGAGCTGGCCGGGATCCACCTGGCGATGGAACATCTGGTCCCGGCCAACAAGTACGTCGAGGGCGACGGCCCGTCGGCGGTGGACGCGGCGGGCAAGCACGTCGTCATCATCGGCGGCGGCGACACCGGGGCCGACTCCTACGGCACCGCGACCCGTCAGGGCGCGCTTTCGGTGACCCAGCTGGACCAGTACCCGACGCCACCGTCCACAAGGGACGACGAGCGGTCGCCGTGGCCGACCTGGCCGTACATCCTGCGCACCTATCCCGCGCACGAAGAGGCGGGCGAACGCAAGTTCGCCGTCGCGGTCACGCGGTTCATCGGTGACGACGAGGGCAACGTGCGCGCGGTCGAGCTCCGTCAGGTCCGCGTGGTCAAGGACCCGGAGACCGGCAAGCGCATGGTGACCCCGGTCAACGACGAGGTCGAGGAACTGCCCGCCGACCTCGTGCTGCTCGCGATCGGCTTCGAGGGTGTCGAGCACATGCCGCTGCTGGACGGGCTCGGGCTCTCGCTCACCAAACGCGGCACGCTCTCGTGCGGCGCGGACTGGCAGACGGAGTCGCCCGGCGTGTTCGTCTGCGGCGACGCGCACCGCGGTGCGTCGCTGGTCGTGTGGGCGATCGCCGAGGGACGCTCGGTGGCGAGCGCGGTGGACGCGTACCTGACCGGTGCTTCGGACCTGCCCGCTCCGGTACACCCGACTGCGCTGCCGCTCGCGGTGGTCTGAGCCCGGACAGCGTAGCGCCTCGTGAGTGGTGAGGACGGTTAGAACCGTCCTCACCACTCACGAGGCTCAAGACCAACGTTTCGCGGACGGCTTCGATGACCGCTTCGGCGACTTCACGGCTTGGGCGTCGGCGCGGGAAATCCGGACCGCCACCTGGGGAGCCCTGTACGACGACGCGAGCTTCCCCGGTCTCGCCGAGCTATGGTCGGCTCCGGCAACGAAGGCACAGGGTGGGCCGCTCGACGCCGACAATCACGCCGCGCTCCGGCTCCAGGTGCTCTGCAACGACTCCGACTGGCCGGAAAGCGTGCGCTACTGCCAGAAGGCGGTCGAGCCTGCCCTCGTGACGCACCCGATTTTCGGCCAGGCCGCCGCCAACATCACCCCCTGCGCGTTCTGGCCGGTCGAGCGCCGCGAACCGCCCGTGCGGATCCACGACCGCGGACTGTCGAACATCCCGCTGGTGCAGAACCTCCGCGACCCGGCGACTCCGCTCGTCGGCGCCCGCGAAATGCGATCGGCACTGGGCGCGCGGGCGAAGTTCGTCACCGTGGACGCCGGCGGACATGGCGTCTTCACCATGGGGAACGCCTGCGGGAACGACGCCGTCGTGCGGTATCTGCGGGACGGCGTCCGTCCGGCCGCCGATACGCACTGCCCGGCTTGATCAGGAGAACAGGAAGACGATCAAACCGATCCAGCCGAGGCCGCCGACCAGGATCCCCAGCAGGACCCCGGCGGCGGCTTCGGCGAAGGTGTCTTCGCCCAGCCTCACGCGTGCCCAGCACACCCAGGCCACCAGCAGGCCGCCGAGCAGCATCACCGGCCCGAAAATGAACACCAGCACGGTGACCGCGGCGGATTCGGGTGAGGTGCGCGGCGAAATCCTGAAGCCGGATCCGTGCTTGATCATCCATCCCACGGCGAGGGTCACGAGCACCGATCCGGCCAGTGCCAGCAGTGACGGCCAGGTCAGGCGACCGTTGTCGCCGAGGACGATCGTGATCGGTGCCAGAAGGGTCCAGGCGATCGGAGCCACCAGGTGCGTGCCCAGCCGGGCGAAGCCGTTCACGGATATCCCCACGAGCAAGGCTAACCCGCCCCCGTTTCGCCGTATCTGGGCCGAACGGCCCATACGCCACCTCGGATGCGGCCGAACGGCCGCTTGTACGCCCGGCAGCAGGACAAATACTTTCGAAATGTCGTGCAAGTCATACGGCAATTCACCGGTGGCGAAAGGTGGTACGCCATGAAGAGGACGGCTTCCCGGACGGGGATCCTGGCGGCGCTCGTCGGGCTGGCGGTGACGGGGCTGACAGCCGTCGCGAGTCCCGCTCACGCCGGACCGGTCCAGCATCAGGCAGCGACCGACGCACAGGCGGTGGCGGCCTACTGGACGCCCGAGCGGATGCGATCGGCGGTGCCGATCGAACAGCTGGTCCAGGCGCCCGCTTTCACCCCGAAGGACGTCGCGAAGGGCAAGAGCACGGTGATCCAGAGCATTCCCAACGGTGGCGGCGCGTGGACCGGGGCGGGCAAGGTCGTCCAGACCGCGGGCCGGGTGTTCTTCACCATGGGCGGGCGGAACGCGTCGTGCTCCGGTGACGCGGTCACCAGCACGAACGGCAGTGTCGTGATCACCGCCGGGCACTGCGTGAAGTACCAGGGCGCCTGGCACACGAACTGGACCTTCGCGCCCGGCTACAACAACGGCAACACGCCCTACGGCACCTGGGCCGCGAAGAGCACGCTGACCACTCCGCAGTGGGAAGCGAGCGAGGACATGAACTACGACATCGGCGCGGCCGTGGTCAACCCGCTCAACGGGCAGAAGCTGACCGACGTCGTCGGCGCGCAGGGGATCGCGTTCAACCAGGCGCGCAACCAGTCGATGTACACGTTCGGGTATCCGGCGGCGGCGCCGTACGACGGCTCGAAGCTGATCTACTGCAGCGGGAGCACGATCACCGACTTCCTGCTCACCAAGGACCACGGGATGAACTGCAACATGACCGGTGGTTCGAGCGGCGGCCCGTGGTTCCTCAACTTCAGTGAGGCGACCGGCGCGGGTGTCCAGGCCTCGGTGAACAGCTTCGGCTACAACTTCCTGCCGGGTTACATGTTCGGCCCGTACTTCGGCACGGACGCGCAGAACCTCTACACCAAGGCGCAGGCCGCCTGATCAGCCCGCCGCCCGTCCACCTTTTGGGACTTTCGTCCCGGTGGGCGGGCGGCTTTCGGCGCGGCATATCCTGGTCCGGTGAACTGGACAGTGGACGTTCCCGTCGACACGCTCCCCGAACTGCCTCCTCTGCCTCCCGAGCTGCGTGATCGGCTCGACGACGCGCTTTCCCGGCCCGCGGCGCAGCAGCCCGAATGGCCGGACGCCGAGCTGACGAAGCGTGTGCGTGGCGTGCTGGAGAGCGTGCCGCCGATCACGGTTCCCGCCGAGATCGACCGCCTCTCCGACCGGCTCGCCATGGTCGCCCGCGGCGAGGCGTTCCTGCTCCAGGGCGGTGACTGCGCGGAGACGTTCGAATCGAACACCGAACCGCACATCCGCGCCAACCTGCGCACCCTGCTGCAGATGGCCGTCGTCCTCACGTACGGCGCCAGCCTGCCGGTGGTGAAGGTCGGCCGGATCGCGGGCCAGTACGCGAAGCCGCGTTCGGCGTCCACCGACGCGCTCGGCCTGCCGGTGTACCGCGGCGACATCATCAACTCGCTCGTCGCCAAGCCCGAACTCCGCGTGCCCGACCCGGGCCGGATGATCCGCGCCTACGCGAACGCGGGCGCCGCGATGAACCTCGTCCGCGCGCTCACCGGCGCCGGCATGGCGGACCTGCACCAGGTGCACGACTGGAACAAGGACTTCGTGAAGTCCTCGCCCGCCAGCGAGCGCTACGAGGCGCTGGCCTCGGAGATCGACCGCGGCCTGCGGTTCATGTCGGCCTGCGGCGTCACGGACGCCTCGCTCCAGTCCACCGAGATCTTCGCCAGCCACGAGGCGCTGCTGCTGGACTACGAGCGCTCGATGCTGCGGATGGACCGCGCGGACGCGGCGAACCCCAAGCTGTACAACCTGTCCTCGCACTTCCTGTGGGTGGGCGAGCGGACCAGGCAGCTCGACGGCGCGCACATCGCCTTCGCCGAACTGCTGGCCAACCCGATCGGGCTCAAGATCGGCCCGACGACCACGCCGGAGCAGGCCGTCGAGTACGTCCGCCGTCTCGACCCGCGCAACGAGCCCGGCCGCCTGACGCTGATCGCCCGGATGGGCAACGGCAAGGTCCGCGAGGTGCTGCCCGCGATCGTCGAGAAGGTCGAGGCGTCCGGGCACAAGGTCATCTGGCAGTGCGACCCGATGCACGGCAACACGCACGAGTCGTCGACGGGCTACAAGACCCGGCACTTCGACCGGATCGTGGACGAGGTGCAGGGCTTCTTCGAGGTGCATCGCAAACTCGGCACGTACCCGGGCGGCATCCACGTCGAGCTGACCGGCGAGGACGTCACCGAATGCCTCGGCGGCGCGCAGGAGATCTCGGATCTGGACCTTTCGGGCCGCTACGAGACCGCGTGCGACCCGCGCCTGAACACGCAGCAGTCGCTGGAGCTGGCGTTCCTGGTCGCGGAGATGCTGCGCGGCTGACCTGCCCCCTTACGCGCGCTATGAAAGGTCCTTTCCTTGCAAATTTTGCAAGGAAAGGACCTTTCATAGCGTTCGCTAGGCGGTGTCCAGCAGTCGCGCTGCCGACTTGAGTACCCCGTCTCGCAGCGAACCCATGTCCGAGACCGCCGCCCCGTTCGCCTGAAGTCCGATGTGGACCGAGTCGCGATAGGTCGCCACCGCGATCCCGACCGCCTGCCGCGGCGCCAGCGGCACGAACGGGTACACGCCGACGACCTTCGTCCCGTCGAGGGTGAGCCGGTTGGGCGGCACCGGCACCGTGGTGATGACGAGGTCGAACAGCAGCGGCGCGGCCAGGCCGGCGGCCTTCGAACCGAGCCGGTGCAGCATCGGCGGCATCCGGTCGGCGAGCAGCGGGAACGCGCCCGCGCCCCGTGCCGGGCCCGCCGCCTTGTTCCGGCTCATTTCGCGTTGGACGGCCAGCAGCCGCTCCACCGGATCGTCGAGGCCGATCGGCAGGTCGCAGAGATAGCCGGACAGCTTGTTCCCGCCGAGTTGCTCGGCGGAGCGTCCGCGCACGCTGACCGGGATGAGCGCCCGCAGCGTCCGGTCGTCGGCGCGCTGGCCGCGGTTGATCATCCAGTCGCGCAGCGCGCCGCTGAGGATCGCCAGCACGACGTCGTTGGCGGTCCCGCCGTGGGCCCGGCGGATCCGCCGGATCTCGGCGGTGTCCAGCCGGACGAGGCCGAGCCGTCGTTCGGTCGACGGCGGCGCGCTGATCGGCGACAGCGGCGAACGGGTCGCGCGGACGACCGAAGACGCGATCCCGGCCTGGGTCAGCGTCGAGCCGACGGCTTCCTTGACAGCGTCCACAGGGGACCGAGGTGCGGGCGGCCCGGACCCGCCGTGCGGACGCCTCGGCGCGCGGGGGAGTTCGTCGAGCAGGCCCACGGCGACGGCGTACGCGCCCGCCCCGTCGGTGAGCGCGTGGTGCAGTTTCAGCAGCAACGCGAACTCGCCGTCCGGCAGGCCGGTGACGAGATGCAAGTCCCACAAGGGTTTTCCGGTGTCGAGTGGCCGCCCCATCCAGCGCGAGGCGTAGGCGGAGAGCGGGTCCGGTTCGTACAGGGAACTCAGGTGATGATGTGAAATATGTTCACTGGCAACGAAATTCGGGTCCTCGGCCCAGATGGCGGCGCCGGGCGGGAACAGCGCGGTGCGGGGGCGCTGACGCAGCTTCGGGAGCCGTGCGGCCCGCTCGGCCAGCAGCGCGGTCAGCTTACGCGCGTGCACCTGCCCGTGCGGCCGGAAGGTGACCACCGCGCCCATGTGCATGGGCGTCGTTTCGCTTTCCAGGCAAAGGAAAGCGACATCGAGTGCGCTCAGCTGGGGGCCTGACATCAGTGACCTTTCTCGGAACCGGCGGCGATGGGCACAACTGCACCAGCCTGACATGACGAGCGGGTGGTCGTCATGTTTCAGGGGCGCTAACTACCGCTGGTTTCACTCGAACGATGGGATCACGTTCGGACATGGACCACGGCTGTGCGGCAGATGGTGGACAGTGCGTCCTGGGGTAACTCGTTAGCGGATCATCCGAGGAAACCGGCAGACTGCACCACCATGACCGACGAACCGAAGCGCCCCGAACCGCCGCTCACCGGCGACGAGCGCACGCAGCTGAACGGCTTCCTCGACTTCCTCCGCGCCACTGTCGTGTGGAAGTGCTCCGGCCTCACCGACGAGCAGGCCCGCCGTCCGCTCGTGCCCAGCGAACTGACCACCGTCGCCGGCCTGCTCGGGCATCTGACCCTCGTCGAGCAGTACTGGTTCAACGTCGTGCTCAACGGGCAGGAGGACGTCTGGAAGGAGGCGCTGGAGGCCGATCCGGACGCCGAGTTCCGGGTCGCCATGCAGACCCCGATCGAGCAGCTGATCGCCGCCTACGAGGCCGAGTGCGAGCGGAGCCGCAAGATCGTCGCCGCGATGGGGCTGGACGACGAGGTCCCCTTCCGCGGCGATCGCAAGGTCAACGTCCGGTTCGTGGTCACGCATATGATCGAGGAGACCGGCAGGCACGCCGGCCACCTCGACCTGTTGCGTGAGCTGACCGACGGTCTCACCGGGGAGTAGCACGGCTGCGTCGTTCAAGGCGCGTTTTCGGATTTCCGTGGCCGGGCCGCGGCACGGCTGGTCACTTACTCCAGCCTTTCAGCGGCCCGCCTCCGCGAATCCGAGGCCTCCGGCCGACAAGAAACGCGCGCGCGTCCCCTCGAGTGGCCGGCCTCGGTTCAGGAGGCACCCCCTCGGCGAGGGGGCAGCGGGAAGAACCCGCTGGTCCGCTCGACGTACGCCGCGTATCCCGGCCGGGAACGCCGCAAACCCTTCTCCAGCAAAGGTTTTCCGGTTCCCTTGGCCAGCGTGTACGTCATCGCGATCGGTGACAGGATCGTCGCCGCCCCCACCCAGCTCGTACACGCCAGCAGGTACAGGCCCCACCACACGCACGCGTCGCCGAAGTAGTTCGGATGCCGGGTGTAGCGCCACAGCCCGCTGTCGAGGACCTTCCCCTTGGTGGCCGGGTCGGCCTTGAAACGCCGCAGCTGTTCGTCGCCGATCGTCTCGAATCCGAAGCCGACCAGCCACAGCGCGACACCGAGCCACGCCGTCACCCCGAAGGTGTCGCCGTACATCGCGAACTGGACCGGCAGCGAGACGAACCAGAGCACCACCGCCTGGACCAGGTACACACGGACGAAGAGCTTGAGCGCCGGATTCTCCCCGGCGTTCTCCGCCATTCGCACGTAGCGCGGGTCTTCGGGCAGCTTGTGGTTGCGAAGGTGGAGGTGGACGCCGAGGCGCACACCCCAGATCGTGGTCAGCAGCGCGGTGACCACGCGCAGCGCCACCGACCCGTCCCCGAGCGGCGCCGCGACCAGCGCGACGAGCGCGAAGCCCGGCCCCCACAGCGTGTCGACGGTGTCATAGCGCTTGCGCCACCGCGCGATCCCGAAGGTGACGACGAAGGCGAGCAGCGTCGCGCCCGCCGTGACCGCGAGTGTCCCGCCAAGGGGCATCAGGACCACTCCCGGGTGGCGGGCATCGCGCTCAAGCCCTCGTCCGACGAACGGACCGCGAGGATCTGGTCCACGCCCATCCGGTTCTCCTCGAACGCGAGCGCCCCACCGACCAGGTACAGCCGCCAGACCCGCGCGCCGGATTCACCGATCAGCGCCACGACGTCGTCCCAGTTGTCCTCGAGCGTCCGCTCCCATGCCCTGACCGTACGCACGTAGTGCTCGCGCAGCGCGTGGACGTCGCGGATCTCGAACCCGGCGCTCTCCAGATGCCCGAGCGTGCGGCTCAGCGGCCGCATCGTCATGTCGGGGGCGATGTAGCGCTCGATGAACGCGCCGCCGCCGGGGGCCACCGCGCCGCGGGACATCTGCTGCAGGACCAGCCGTCCGGTGGGCTTGAGCATCCGGTACAGCGTCCGCGTGTACTCGGGGTAGTTCTCCTCGCCGACGTGTTCACCCATCTCGATGGAGGCGACCGCGTCGAACGGCTCGTCGGTCAGCTCGCGATAGTCCTGCCGCCGGACCTCGACCCGTTCCTCCAGGTCGTGCTGGACGAGGCGGCCGCGGATGTGTTGCTGCTGCTGCGCCGACAGCGTGATCCCGATGGCCTGGACGCCGTGGTGCTTCGCGGCGTGCACCAGCAGCGAGCCCCAGCCGCAGCCGACGTCGAGCAGCCGCATCCCCGGCCGCAGGCCGAGCTTCCGGCAGATCAGCTCGAGTTTGTCCCACTGTGCCTGCTCTACGCCGTACCCGTCCTCGTCGGAGGTCCAGTAGCCGGACGAGTAGGCCATCGATTCGTCGAGAAGCAGCTGGTAGAAGGCATTGCTCAGGTCGTAGTGGTGCGCGATGGCCGACTTGTCGCGGAGCAGTGTGTGCAGCTTCCCGGACAGCCGGGCCTCTTCGGCGGGCGGTTTGGGCGGCGGCCCGACGACGCCGAGACCCACCGCGATCCGCAGCACCTCCGCCCATTCGCGCGGACCGAGCTTCGCACCACGCACGGCACCCGATCGGGTCAGCGCCCAGATCCGGCGGAATCCGTCGGCGAGGTCGCCTTCGACATCGAGATCACCGGAGACGTAGGCCCTGGCCAGGCCCAATTCGCCGGGGGCGTAGAGGAGACGGCGCAGGGCACGCCGGTTGCGGAGTACCACGGTCGGCGCATCCGGCGGACCGGCACGTACGCCATCCCAGGTACGCAGACCGACCGGCAGGGAGCCGCCGAGGAGCCGCTCGGCGAACGGGACTAGGCGGGACGCGGGACTGTTCGGCATAGTCGTCATTCGCTCCCGGACCGGAAAGGGATGGGTCGGATGCTCAGCCGGTTCACGAGATCCAATCCTCGCCCGATCCGGCTCCGAATGCCTCATGTGCACACCAAGGGTCAACGCATCGGAGTCATCGGCAGCGGCGTCGCCGGCCTCACGGCGGCATACCTGCTGCAACGCCGTTACGAGGTACTGCTGTTCGAAGCCGACGACAGGCTGGGAGGCCACGCGCACACCCACGACGTCCCGAGCGCGCACGGTGGCACCGTCGGCGTCGACTCCGGGTTCATCGTGCACAACGAGCGTACCTACCCGAATCTGCTCCGCCTGTTCGCCGAACTGGGCGTCGCCACCCGTGACACCGAGATGTCGATGAGCATCCGCTGCGACGGCTGCGGTCTCGAGTACGCCGGTGCCAAGGGCCTGAAGGGCCTGTTCGCCCAGCCACGCAACGTCGCGCGCGGCAGCTATCTGCGGATGCTCGCCGACGTCAAGCGCTTCCACCGGCACGCGAAGCGCGTGCTCGAAGCGCCCGAGGCCGGAGACGTCACCCTCGGCGCCTTCCTCGCGATCGGCGGGTACACGAAGTACTTCGTCGACCACTTCATGCTCCCGGTCGTCTCGACCGTCTGGTCCGCGGACCGCACCGACACCCTGAAGTACCCCGCGCGGTACCTGTTCGAGTTCCTGCGCAACCACGGGATGCTGTCGGTCGGCGGATCCCCGAGGTGGCGCACCGTCGTCGGGGGCTCGCGCGAATACGTCGAACTGGCCGCCAAGCAGCTGACCGCCGTGCATCTGTCGACGCCGGTCCGCTCGGTCAAGCGCACCGCGCGAGGGATCGAGGTCCGCGACGACGCCGACACGCGCCACCGGCTCGACAAGGTCGTCCTGGCCACGCACGCGGACCAGGCGCTGAAGCTGCTCGCTTCACCGACCGAGGCCGAGCGCGAGGTTCTCGGCTCGTTCCGGTACTCCAGCAACGAGGCGTGGCTCCACACCGACACCGGCGTGCTCCCGACGGCGGAATCGGCGCGGGCGGGCTGGAACTACGCCACGCCGTCCTGCGGTGCCGGCCAAGGCGCGGTCCAGGTGTCCTACGACATGAACCGCCTGATGCGGCTCGACGAACCGACCGGCTACGTCGTCACGCTCAACCCCGGCACCGCGCCCGACGCCGGTTCGGTCCTGGCCAAGATGACCTACGAACACCCCGTCTACACCCCGGAATCCGTGGCCGCCCAGCGTCGTCTGCCCGAATTGAACGACGACACGGTCGCCTTCGCCGGCGCGTACCACGGCTGGGGGTTCCACGAGGACGGCTGCGCGTCCGGTGTCCGCGCGGCCGAGAACTTCGGGGTGCGCTGGTGACCGTCATGGCCGTGCTCTACGACTCCACGGTGGCTCATGTCCGGCGCGACGCCCCGCCGATCTCGTTCGCCCACCGGATCTACCTGTGGTTCGTCGACCTCGACGTGCCGCCGAAGCTGCCGTGGTGGCTGCGCCCTTTCGCGCGCTTCGACCCGCGAGACCACTTCGCGCCCGAGGACACTTCCAGCATCAGGTCCAAATTGGACCGCTGGCTCGCGGCGCGCGGCGTCGACCTCCGCGGCGGGCGGGTGCTGATGCTGGCCGGCGCGCGGATGCTGGGCCACAACTTCAACCCGATCACCCTGTACTGGTGCTACCGGCCCGACGGGATACTCGAATGCGTCGTCGCCGAGGTCCACAACACCTACGGCGGCAGGCACGCGTACCTCCTGCGGCCCGACGCGGACGGGAACGCCTTCGCGGACAAGGAGTTCTACGTTTCGCCGTTCCAGTCGATGGACGGCGAGTACCGGATGGAGGTGCCAAGGCCGGAGTCGCTGCTCTCGGTCAAGATCGCCCTCCGCCGGGACGGGCGGACGCCGCTGACCGCGTCGCTGCGCGGCGTGCGGCGGCCCGCCACTACGAAATGGCTGGCGCACATGCTGATCACCCGCCCGCTCATGCCGCACCGGGTCTCCGCGCTGATCCGGCGGCATGGGGTCAAACTGTGGTTGAAGAAGGCGCCGATGACCACGCGGACGCCGCAGACGGCCGGAGGCAGACTTGATCGATGAAACGGCACGTCCGCGCCGGATGGCGCCCGTACCCGGTGACGGCGAACCGGCCGGACCGACGGCCGAGGATCTGCTCGTCCGGGTCGCGAAGGGCGACGAGCGCGCTTTCGACGCCCTGTACGACCGGCTCGCCGGCCCGGTCCTCGGCCTGGTGCGGCGGATCCTCCGTGACGCCGCGCAGTCCGAAGAGGTCACCCAGGAGGTCATGGTGGAGCTGTGGCGCACGGCCACGCGCTACTCCCCGGAGCGGGGGAGCGCGCTGAACTGGGCCATGACGCTCGCGCATCGCCGTGCGGTCGACCGCGTCCGCTCGGCGCGCGCCAGTTCGGATCGCGAGGTCAAGGCGACCTTCGAGGCCGCCCGCGCCCGGCCCTTCGACGAGGTGGCCGAGGCCGTCGCGGCCCGCTGGGAACAGTCGCAGGTGCGCCGCTGTCTCACGACCTTGACCGAGCTGCAACGGGAATCCGTGTTGCTCGCGTACTACCAGGGCTATACCTATCGCGAGGTCTCAGAGGTGCTGCAGACCCCGCACGGAACCATCAAGACCCGGCTCCGGGACGGCCTGATCAGGCTCCGGGACTGTTTGGGGGTGACGGCATGACCATGCCCGAGATGCACACGCTCACCGGCGCCTACGCCGTCGACGCGCTGTCCGAAGTGGAGCGTGCCCAGTTCCAGCGGCACCTCGCCGAGTGCGCGTCGTGCGCACAAGAGGTCCTCGAACTGCAGATGACCGCGACCCGGCTCGGTGCCGCGCTGGCCGAGGACCCGCCGCCCGAGCTCAAGCGCCGCGTGCTCGCTGAGGC
This sequence comes from Amycolatopsis sp. NPDC043889, assembly GCF_056435645.1. Taxonomy (NCBI): domain Bacteria; kingdom Bacillati; phylum Actinomycetota; class Actinomycetes; order Pseudonocardiales; family Pseudonocardiaceae; genus Amycolatopsis; species Amycolatopsis sp. NPDC043889. Next base: position 59,117 of record NZ_JBWKEC010000011.1, on the reverse strand, counting down.
GATGGCGACCAGGCAGCAGCCGCCGAAGACGCGGTTAGCCGCCGGGGAGCGCGTCAAGGACCGGCGGCGCGCCCCGCGCTGGGCGATCGCCGCGGTCGCGGCGGCGGTCGTCGGGCTGGCGGGCACCGCCGTGTTCGGCGGGATCGCCTACGACAACCACTCGCAGCTGACCGCCGCGCGGGAGCGGGCGGCGGAGTACGCGAACCGGTACGCCCCGGTCGCCGACGTCCTTTCGGCCGTCGACCTCCGGACCGGGCACGCCGAGACCTCGGCGGGCGGCGGCGGGACTGTGATGATGTCGCGCGCGAAGGACCGGCTGGTGTTCATGGCGGCGCAGCTGCCGAAGAACGAACCGGGCCGGATCTACCAGGCCTGGCTGATGTACCCGGGCACCGCGCCCAAACCCGCCGGGCTCATTTCCGGTGGTCAGGACGGTGCACTGCTGGTCGCCGACGGTCTCGGCGGGGCCGAGAAGTTCGCGCTCAGCGTCGAACAGGCGGGCGGATCGCCGACGGGATCGCCGTCGAAGGACGTCGTCATGGTCATGTCCATGCCCACCTGATCTCCGCCCTTACCGTCTGTCAGTGAACCCGCGTCCGCGATCGACGTCGGCAGGGCGCTGCTTGGTCGAACCTCTCACGTCTGTGGGTAAGGCGCCCTGCCACCGCGATAGCGGGGCCTTCGGCGGGCGGGTTCACGCGTTATGCCCATTTCACAGTACGTCCTCAGCTCCGCCAATGGCCTCCTTACCAGGCCGCCGTTCGCCGCCGCGACCGGGTCTCGCTCTTGCGCCAGCGAACATGTTGTGGCAAAACACCTTTGCGACACACGGCGTGGCTACTGGATTCAAGCCAGCCTGGTGCATACCGTCCTGCTTCAACGTCGGCAGTTGACATAACTCTCAATCTGAACTTCAGCTCGAGGGTTCGGCCCAGGCTCAGCGACCGGCGGGCAGCACGAGCACACACGATCAGGAAGGCGGCTCCGATGACGCCCCCGCACAACTACCTTGCGGTGATCAAGGTCGTCGGTATCGGCGGCGGCGGAGTGAACGCCGTGAACCGCATGATCGAGGTCGGCCTCAAGGGTGTCGAGTTCATCGCGGTGAACACCGACGCTCAGGCACTGCTCATGTCCGACGCCGATGTCAAGCTCGACATCGGCCGGGAACTGACCCGCGGCCTCGGTGCCGGCGCCGCCCCCGAGGTGGGGCAGAAGGCCGCCGAGGACCACCGCGAAGAGATCGAAGAGGTCATCAAGGGCGCCGACATGGTGTTCGTGACCGCGGGTGAGGGCGGTGGCACCGGCACCGGTGGCGCGCCGGTCGTCGCCCAGATCGCCCGCAAGCTCGGCGCGCTGACCATCGGCGTCGTCACCCGCCCGTTCACCTTCGAGGGCAAGCGCCGCAGCAAGCAGGCCGAAGAGGGCATCCAGCAGCTGCGCAACGAATGCGACACCCTCATCGTCATCCCGAACGACCGGCTGCTGCAGCTGGGCGACATCGGCGTCTCGCTGATGGACGCCTTCCGCTCGGCGGACGAGGTCCTCCTTTCGGGTGTCCAGGGCATCACCGACCTGATCACCACGCCGGGTCTGATCAACCTGGACTTCGCCGACGTCAAGAGCGTCATGTCCGGCGCGGGCTCCGCGCTGATGGGCATCGGCTCGGCGCGCGGCGAGGGCCGGGCGATCCAGGCGGCGGAGAAGGCGATCAACTCGCCGCTGCTGGAAGCGTCGATGGACGGGGCGCACGGCGCGCTGCTGTCGATCGCGGGCGGGTCGGACCTCGGCCTGTTCGAGATCAACGAGGCCGCGTCGCTGGTACAGGAATCCGCGCACCCCGACGCCAACATCATCTTCGGGACGATCATCGACGACTCGCTCGGCGACGAGGTCCGGGTCACCGTGATCGCGGCCGGTTTCGACGCCGGCACCCCGACCCACAAGAAGCTCGACCCGCCGGCGTTCGGTTCCCGGTCGAACTCGACCGCGTCCGCACAGGCCGGTCAGGTCAACGGCGGCGGGGCGACCCCGGTGCAGAGCCCGCCTTCGGGTGCCACGCCGGTGCCGTCGACCGGTTCGAACGGCTACCCGGTCGCGCCGCCGCGCACGCACACGCCGATGCCGTCCGCCCGTAACGAGGGCAACGGTTCGATGACCGGCGGGCTCCCGCAGCCCGGCGGCGGCTCGCGCGGCTACTCGCCGATCGGGTCGAACTCGAACCACGGCAGCCTGCCCGGCCGCGCCACCCCGGTGCACGACGACCCGTCGGACGACGAGGTCGACGTTCCCCCGTTCATGCGTCGATAGCACTCGCCAGTACGTTCCGTGAAGGCCTCCTTGACTACAGTCGAGGGGGCCTTCACTCAGGTCTAGGAGGAAACGCGTGCGGGTACGGCGGGTTGTCACGACAAGGGCGGGCGGGGCTTCCCGGCCGCCTTACGACACCTTCAACCTCGGTGATCACGTCGGTGACGACGCGGGCGACGTCTACGCCAACCGCAAACGCCTCGCCACCGAACTCGGCCTCGCCGAGGACAGGCTGGTGTGGATGGAGCAGGTCCACGGCCGGACCGCCACCGTCGTCGACGGTTCGGAGACCTCCGCCGCCGAAGCGACCGACGCGCTCGTGACCGCGGAGCCCGGCCTCGCGCTCGTGGTGCTCGTCGCCGACTGCGTCCCGCTTCTGCTGGCAGACGCCGAAGCCGGTGTCGTCGCCGCCGTCCACGCGGGCCGGGTCGGCGCCAGGGTCGGCGTCGTCCCCGCGGCGATCGAGGCGATGCGTTCGGTCGGCGCCGAACCGGCCCGTACCGAAGCGCTGCTCGGTCCCGCGATCTGCGGCGACTGTTACGAAGTCCCCGCCGACATGGCCGCCGACGTCGAAAAGCACGTACCGGGCAGCGCCTGCAAAACCCGCAAGGGCACGCCGGGGCTCGACCTGCGCGCCGGGCTCTGGCGGCAGCTGGCCGACCTCGGCGTCGGCAAGATCGGCGTCGATCCGCGCTGTACCAACGAAGACAAGACTCTCTTCAGCTTCCGCCGCGACGGCACCACCGGCCGGATCGCGGGCATCACGTGGCTGGACGCGTCGTGAGTGACACCCGCCGGGAGGAATTGGCCGCGTCCCTCGCCGAAGTGGAAGAGCGGATCGCCGCCGCGTGCAAGGCCGCCGGCCGGGCCCGCGACGAGGTCAAATTGCTCGCGGTCACCAAGACCTTTCCGGCGCTCGACGCCGCGCTGCTCGCCGACCTCGGCGCGCTCGACCTCGCCGAGAACCGCGATCAGGAGGCGGGCGCGAAGGCCGAAGAGGTCGCCGCTCTCCGCCCGGACGCCCGGATCCGCTGGCATATGGTCGGCAGCCTGCAGCGGAACAAGGCCAAATCGGTCGTGCGCTGGGCGGACGAGGTCCAGTCCGTCGACTCCGAGCGGCTCGCCGACGCGCTCGCGAAGGCGACCAAGTCGGCGCTGGATTCCGGGCAACGCGAGCACCCGCTGGACGTCCTCATTCAAGTAAGTCTCGATGACGATCCGAAGCGCGGGGGCATTCGGTTGAGCGAAGTGAGCCATTTGGCGGCGCGGATAGCCCATGTGGGTGATATTCGCCTCCGAGGGCTTATGGCGGTGGCGCCGTTGGGTACTGATCCCGCGGAGGCGTTCGGGAAACTCGCTCGCGCGTCGGAGCGTCTACGGGAAGAACACCCAAATGCCCGTGAGATCTCCGCCGGAATGAGCAATGATCTCGAGCAGGCGATCACGCACGGCTCGACCTGTGTGCGTGTCGGAACCGCGTTGCTCGGTGGGCGCGGTTTAGCCTCGCCCTAGGGAATACCGTCTCGTCGTTACGGGGAGTGGTGGCGAGGGCGGGGGAGTACGGTGCGGGACGCGGCTAAGGCTAGGGAGAGGCATGAGCGCGCTGCAGAAGCTGAAGGCCTACTTCGGGATGGTGCCCGCGGACGAAGACGGCTATGACGTCGAGGATGACTACCGGCGAGGCTACGCCCCAAAGGAATATGCCGACGACGAGTACGACTACGACGACGAGCCACCGGCCCGGTCACGGGGGGGACGTTACCGGGATGTCGATGACACTTATGACGAGCCCGCGCCGCGGCCTCGGTCACGCTCCGTGGCCAGTCCGGAGCCTGCCGTCCACGGAGCGCTGGCGATGGACCGTCAGCCGGAGCCGGTCGCGCGGCTGCGGCCGGTCACGGAGCCGGTCCGTCCGGCGGTCCGCGACCCGTTGAGCCGGATCACGACGCTGCACCCGACGAGCTACGCGGAAGCGCGGGCGATCGGGGAGCACTACCGGGAAGGCATCCCGGTGATCATGAACCTCACGGAGATGGAGAACGCGGACGCGAAACGTCTCGTCGACTTCGCCGCGGGGCTCGCGTTCGCGTTGCGCGGATCGATGGACAAGGTCACCAACAAGGTGTTCCTTCTCTCACCGCCCGATGTGGATGTCACCGCGGAGGACCGCCGACGGATTGCCGAAGGCGGATTGTTCCTGCGCGGCTGATCACCCGGTGACCGCTGAGCGCAGCCGGATGTGATTTTGTCGACTCATCGCCATCCGCGGCCCGTCAACTGCGTCTTTTGACGCGAGGCATGGCAGAGTGGTTACGTGAATGCTGTGTTGCTGGTCGTCTGGTACGTGCTGTTCGCTTTCTGGCTCCTGCTGACGGCACGGATCGTCGTCGAGCTCGTGCGTGCTTTCGCTCGCGAGTGGCGTCCTGCCGGAGGGGTTGCGGTAACGCTCGAGACCATCTACACAGTGACCGACCCACCGGTTCGTCTGTTCAGACGAATCATCCCGACCGTACGAATCGGCGGCGTCGGACTGGACTTATCGATTATGGTGCTGCTGTTGGTTGTGTTCTTCGCGATGCAGCTGGCAACGCCAGGGTGATTTTCGGGGAAGCCCCGGTGGACCTGCAGGCCATGGAGTGCGTGAGGTGATCTGATGTCGTTGACCCCCGCTGACGTGCATAACGTCGCGTTCAGCAAGCCGCCCATTGGCAAAAGGGGCTACAACGAGGACGAGGTGGACGCGTTCCTCGACCTGGTGGAGACCGAGCTTGCCCGGTTGATCGAGGACAACAACGAGCTGCGGCAGCAGGTCGAACAGCTCGACAACGAGCTCGAGACCACCCGTGGTGAGCTCGAGAACGCCAAGGCCGGCGCCGTCGGCCCGCCGCCGCAGGTACGCGACGAGCCGTCGCGCCGCCTGGCGCCGGTGCCGCCGCAGTCGGCGATGGAGCAGACCCAGGCCCACTCGATGGTGCCGGACAACGGGGAGCCCAACGTTCAGGCCGCGAAGGTGCTCGGGCTGGCGCAGGAAATGGCCGACCGGCTCACCGCCGAGGCCAAGACCGAGTCGGACGGCATGCTCGCCGAAGCCCGGACCAAGTCCGAGCAGCTGTTGTCGGACGCGCGGTCCAAGTCGGACTCGATGGTGAACGAGGCGCGCACGCGCGCCGAGACGATGCTGAACGACGCGCGAACCCGTGCCGAGACCTTGGAGCGCCAGGCGCGCGACAAGGCGACGACCATGGAGCGCGAGGCTCAGCGCAAGTACACCGAGACCATGAACAACATGAACGCGGAGAAGGGCTCGCTGGGCAAGAAGATCGAGGAGCTGCGCACGATCGAGCGGGAGTACCGCACGAGGCTGCGCGGGTTCCTCGAGTCCCAGCTGCGTGAGCTCGACGACCGTGGTTCGGCCGCTCCCGCGTCGGCGTCTTCGTCGACCTCGGGGCAGTCCTCGTCCTCCGGTAGCGGACAGGGTTACTCGTTCGGCCCGCGGGCCGAAGCGGGCTGATCCGGTTCCACCCGGTTTGTTTCTACACAGTGGAACGGCCTCGGCACTCTCCGGAGGGTCGGGGCCGTTTCGCTTGGCCCTCGTGTTGTAATTCACCGTGCTCTACATCGTCCTGGTACTGGTACTGGCGGCTCTGGGGCTGCTCGTCGCGGCGCTCATCACCGCGAACTCCCTGTGGGCTTGGATCTCCATCGGCGTCTCCGTCGTCGCGGGGTTGCTGCTCCTCTTCGACCTGCTGCGCCGCCGGAAGAAGCGCGCTCCCGCGGAGGAAGAGGCGGATGATTCGGCCGAAGACGCTTCCGACGACGACGAGTCCGCCGAGGGTGAGGAAAAGAAACCTGAGGACGTCGAGCAGACCGTCTTGATGCCCGCCGCCGGTGAACTGGGCGACGCGGAAGACACCCCGGAGCCTCAGCGTGGGGGCGACCCCGGCGAGGAGAAGAGCGACCCCGCGGATGTGGCGGTCGTCTCCGAACTCGAGATCGAGGTCGTCGTCGTCGACGAGTACCCGCGCTATCACGTGACATCGTGCGAGTGGCTCGAAACCCGGGACACGATCCCGCTCGGCATCGGCGAGGCGCGGCAGCTCGGCTTCACGCCGTGCGCGCTGTGCACGCCCGACGCCGAGATCGCCGGACAACACCGCGAGAAGGCCTAGAGTTTCTGGGCCGCTTCGCCGACAGCCACGACGTCGGCGGCGATCGTGTCGAGCACCAGGCGCAGCTCCTCGTCCGCGTCGTGTGGCGCGGGGATCTCCGCCGCCTCCTCGGTCCCGAGCGTGCGCGCCGCCTCGGCGACGGCGTCCGCCGCTCCGGCCGAACCAGGCCGCAGCAAGAGCGACGACGCCGTGACGGACAGACCTCGCAAGGCTTCGGCCGCGTTCTCCAGCGCGTCCCGCTGGCCGGGCGCGGGTTCCTTGGTACCCGGCTCCGCGGCGAGCAGGCCGTGGTGCGCGACCGCGGCGGTACGGAACTCGCGGCCGAGTGTCCGCGGGTCGACGTCCTCGCCGCGTAGTTTCCGCGCCACCGAACCGAGCAGTGCGCGGGTGGCGCTGACGGCGCTTTCGAACCGTTCCGCAGGGCCGGGTTTCGGCACGCCGGGGATCGCGGCGAAACCGAACAGCAGGGCGATGGCGCCGGCGAGGACCATCAGGAGCAGGTACTCGACGAGTACGTAGCGCGGGTCGAGATGTCGGGTGGTCGCGTTCATGCCGACCGACATCAGCACCATGCAGCCGTTGAAGATCGACGGACGCGTCCGCATGAACGAGAACCCGCCGAGCAGCGCGACGAGCCCGATCGGCAGCAGAAACCCTTGTGGCAGAAGCCAAAGAACGAGAGTGAGCACGACGGCGCCGCCGAGTGAGCCGCCGATCCGCTGCCAGGCCTTGCTGAGGCTGTCCCGCCATTCCGGTTGCATGATGGCGAAAGTGCCGAGCAGGAACGACACGGTGAGCGGGTCGCCGGGCCGGAAACTCGCGACCACCAGCGCCACCCCGACGCCGAGCCCGCAGCGGAGCGCGTGCCGGAACTGTGCCGACCGCCAGGAAAACGCGCCGCTCAACTCGATCCGGCGCAGTTCCTTGCGGAGTCCTTTCGGCACGTCCACACGCGACTCGTCCCGTTCGGCCGCTGCGGTCCGGATGGATTCGAGAGCCTCCCAGAGCGCGGTGACGAGCCTCGCCGTGGCACCGGGAAGTCCGGTGGGTTCCTTGCGCCGCACCGGTTCGACTTCGTCCGGTGCCGCCGGGCCCCGAACGGCGTCGGCGAGCCTGGCGGCTTCTTCCTTGGCGGCGTCGAGCGTTTGGACGATTTCTTCGCTGTTCAGTCGTCTCCGGCGGATCTCCAGCAACCCGGTGGCCGCGCGATAGCGGAACATGCCGCCGAGGACCCGGCCGGTCCAGCGACGAGGCCGGTCCGCGAGCCAAAGCCTCGCCGCGCGCTCCTGCGTTTCCGACGAGCCCGCCGCGAGCGCGTCGGCCAGCGCCTCACGGGTCGGCTTGGCCGGATCCTTCGCGCCCATCAACGCCCGCAACAGGATCACGACGCCCGCCGCGAGCGTGGGCGCGCCCAGGATCTGCCCCGCCGACGCCGTCCCCGTCAGCTGGAAGCCGTACCCGAACAGTGACGCCATCCCGAGCCCCAGCCCGACCGTGACGAACCGTGCCCCGAGCACGGGCAACAGCCCGGCGACGACCACGATCGCCACCAGCAGCCCGATCGCCGCCCACTGCGACACCTCGCCCAGCAACCGCGGCACCCCGACCGTGAGGATCAGCGCGGGCGCGAACCACGCCAGCAACCGCAGATCCGCCCAAAGTGGCTCGCCCACCGCCGCCAGGAGACAGAAGAGCGCGGTGAGGGCCGCCAGGATGGCCGCGTTGCCCAGTCCCAGGGCGAACCCGAGCCCGCTGACACCGCCGAGGACCACCAGCAGGACGATGAGGAGTCCGGGCCCTTTCACCGGGCCTCGCAGAACGACATACCCGTCAACCTAGATGCGGTGGCGGGGACGGCAAGTCGGGCCTTCTGCGGGACTGCTCGGTGGTTGCAGTGGCGCGCCTTGATCAAGGTCCGTGAGCGGATGACCGTGCGTTGATGAAGGAATCGGGACACTCAACGTCCCGATTCCTTCATCAACGGCGCCTGTATAACGACCTGCACGCCCGCGCGCCAAGGGATCCGGACAGGATTTCTTCGTGCCGGAGGACGGTCACCTGCTCGATGAGCTGCTGCGGAGGCCGAATCCGTCGTCGTCCTGGTAAGTGCCGATCCCCATCGCGCCGCCGTCGGCCGGCCAAGCTTGAAGCCAGTACAGCTGGAGGCAAGGAATGTCGGGGTCGGCGAACTGCGGGCTGGTTCCCGCCACGTCCTCCCGCAGAGCCATTTCCACGCCGACCCAGGCCTCGATGTGTTCACCGGTCAACGCCGTTGAACTCCCCGACTGCCGGGTCAACCACTCGGCTCGCCCCATGTCCGCAGTATGGCGCTGAGGCGGAGCAGGAGTACGTCGAGATCGAGAACGGGCGCTGCGCGATCCGGGCCCCGGATAACCCGCTTGCCCCCGCGCGCTACCCTTGAATCAACTGGCACCGATCCGGCCATCACCGGGGAGCCTCCGGAAGAACAGGGCCCGTGTCCTCAACAGACGAGCCCTCAGTAGAACCGGACGGGTACGGCCCGTCACAGCCGTCGAATGAGCGGCCCAGCCGGAACACCACCGGCCGGGCAAGCGGGGTGGTACCGCGGAACGCGCCGGAAACGGCCGTCTCGTCCCCGTGTGGGCGCGAGCCCGTACGAGAGAGACGAACCGCGAGGAGCACCGAAGATGTATCCCAAGGCACAGATGGACGGCGAGACCGGCGTCCCGTCCCAGCCTTCGTTCCCCGAGTCGGAAAAGCGCGTCCTCGCGTACTGGGAAGCCGATCGGACCTTCCAGGCTTCGATCGACGCCCGCGACCCCGGCGTCAACGGTTCGAACGAGTACGTCTTCTACGACGGCCCGCCGTTCGCCAACGGTCTCCCGCACTACGGTCACCTGCTCACCGGGTACGTGAAGGACCTGGTTCCCCGTTACCAGACCATGAAGGGCAAGCGCGTCGAGCGCCGCTTCGGCTGGGACACCCACGGCCTGCCCGCCGAACTCGAGGCCATGCGCCAGCTCGGGATCACCGAGAAGTCCGAGATCGACGCGATGGGCATCGACGTCTTCAACGAGGCGTGCCGCGAGTCCGTGCTGCGCTACACCGGCGAATGGCAGGACTACGTCACCCGCCAGGCCCGCTGGGTCGACTTCGGCAACGACTACAAGACGCTCGACCTGTCCTACATGGAGTCGGTCATCTGGGCGTTCAAGCAGCTGTGGGACAAGGGCCTGGTCTACGAGGGCTACCGCGTCCTGCCCTACTGCTGGCGCGACGAGACCCCGCTGTCCAACCACGAGCTCCGCATGGACGACGACGTCTACGCCAGCCGCCAGGACCCGGCCGTCACGGTCGGTTTCCGCTTGGAGGGCAATGACAACGAGCTCGACGGCACCTACCTCCTGATCTGGACCACGACCCCGTGGACGCTGCCGTCCAACCTCGCGACCGCGGTGCACCCGGACGTGCGGTACGTCGTGGTGGAAAGCGACGGCAAGCGGTTCCTGCTCGCCGAAGCGCGCGTCGCCTCGTACGCCCGCGAGCTCGGTGAAGAGCCGACCGTCGTCGGGCACTACACCGGCACCGAACTGCTCGGAACCCGTTACGCCCCACCGTTCCCGTACTTCACCGGACACGAGAACGCGCACCGCGTGCTGTCCGCGGACTACGTCACCACCGAGGACGGCACCGGTGTCGTCCACATCGCGCCCGCCTATGGTGAAGAGGACAAGGTCGTCACCGACGCGGCCGGCATCGTGCCGGTCACCCCGGTGGACGCGCAGGGCAAGTTCGACGCGACCGTCTCGGACTACGCGGGCCAGCAGGTGTTCGACGCCAACCCGAACATCATCAAGGATCTCAAGAACGGCACCGGTTCCGCCGGCCGTCAGGGCGCGGTCCTGCTGCGCCACGAGACCTACGAGCACCCGTACCCGCACTGCTGGCGCTGCCGCAATCCGCTGATCTACCGCGCCGTCTCGTCGTGGTTCGTCGCGGTGACCGAGTTCAAGGACCGGATGGTCGAGCTGAACCAGCAGATCACCTGGTACCCGGAGAACGTCAAGGACGGCCAGTTCGGCAAGTGGCTGGAGAACGCCCGCGACTGGTCGGTCTCCCGCAACCGGTACTTCGGCACGCCGATCCCGGTGTGGCAGTCGGACGACCCGGCGTACCCGCGCACGGACGTCTACGGCTCGCTCGACGAGATCGAGCGCGACTTCGGCGTGCGGCTGGAGAACCTGCACCGGCCGTTCATCGACGAGCTGACCCGGCCCAACCCGGACGACCCGACCGGGAAGTCCACCATGCGCCGGATCGAGGACGTGCTGGACGTCTGGTTCGATTCGGGTTCGATGCCCTACGCGCAGGTGCACTACCCGTTCGAGAACACCGAGTGGTTCGAGCACCACTACCCGGGTGACTTCATCGTCGAGTACATCGGCCAGACCCGCGGCTGGTTCTACGTCCTGCACGTGCTGGCGACCGCGTTGTTCGACCGGCCGGCGTTCCGCACCTGCATCTCGCACGGGATCGTGCTCGGCTCGGACGGCCAGAAGATGTCCAAGTCGCTGCGCAACTACCCGGACGTCAACGAGGTCTTCGACCGCGACGGTTCCGACGCGATGCGCTGGTACCTGATGGCGAGCCCGATCCTGCGCGGCGGGAACCTGGTCGTCACCGACAAGGGCATCCGCGACGCCGTCCGCCAGGCCGTGCTGCCGCTGTGGAACTCGTACTACTTCCTCGCGCTCTACGCGAACGCCGAGGGTGTGGAAGGCCAGTGGCGCACGGATTCGAAGCACATCCTCGACCGGTACGTGCTGGCGAAGACGCACGAGCTGGTGACCGATGTCGAGCACGCGCTCGACACCTACGACGTCGCCGGTGCCTGCTCGACCGTTCGTGACTTCCTCGAGGTGCTGACGAACTGGTACGTGCGCCGGTCGCGCGACCGGTTCTGGGCGGGCGAGCAGGACGCGATCGACACCCTGCACACCGTGCTGGAGGTGACGTCGCGGGTGGTGGCACCGCTGCTGCCGCTGACCACCGAGGTCGTCTGGCGCGGGCTGACCGGCGGCCGTTCGGTGCACCTGACCGACTGGCCGAACGCGCTCGACCTGCCCGCCGACGCGGCGCTGGTGACGGCGATGGACCGGGTGCGCCAGGTGGCGTCTTCGGCGCTCTCGCTGCGGAAGTCGAACAAGCTGCGGGTGCGGCTGCCGCTGGCCAAGCTGGTCGTCGCCGCGCACGAGGCCGACTCGCTGCGCGACTTCACCGACATCCTGCGCGACGAGGTCAACGTCAAGTCCGTCGAGCTGACCACGGATGTCGCCGCGCACGGCGGTTTCGAGGTCGCGGTGAACGCCCGCGCCGCCGGGCCGCGGCTGGGCAAGGACGTCCAGACGGTGATCAAGGCCGTCAAGGCCGGTGAGTGGACGACCTCGGAGAGCGGCGCCGTCGTGGCCGCCGGGATCGAGCTCGTCGAAGGCGAGTACGACCGGCGTCTGGTCGCCAAGGGCGGCGGCGCGGCCGCGGAACTGCCCGGCGGCGCCGGACTGGTGCTGCTCGACACCGAGGTGACCGACGAACTGGCGGCCGAAGGCCTCGCCCGTGACCTGGTCCGGGTCGTGCAGCAGGCCCGCCGTGACGCCGGGCTCGACGTCGCCGACCGGATCGCGCTGACGGTCGACGCGCCGGAAGAGGTGGTCACGGCCGCGAAGACGCACGAGGAGTTCATCGCTTCGGAGACGTTGGCGACTTCGGTCGCCTACGGCGATGTCGCCGACGGCTCGGCCGGGACGGTCGGGGAGGGCACCAAGGTGACCGTGGCGGTCGCCAAGGCCTGACCTCGCGCGAGCGCTATGAAAGGTCCTTTCCTTGCAAATTTTGCAAGGAAAGGACCTTTCATAGCATTCCGGGGCGGGTCCCGATCACCGGGATCACGAAAAGGATTCGGTATAGCCGCTTTCCCGCCGGAAGCGCGCCTTGCGCGGGGGAAATCGGCAGGCTGGCGCCCGGGGGCGCGCGAGGGGCGCGCCGTATGGGGGAGAGCGAATCCATGAGTCCTGCCCGGAAAAGAGGGATCCTGATCGGCGCCGCGCTGGCGGTCGTCGCCATCGTGGTGGCCGCGGTGGTGCTGCTGGTCAAGGAGGACCGGGCGCCTGCGGCCGCCGTCGGCCCGGGGGAGTCCACCGCGAACGCGCAGGACAGCCCCGCGCAGGTCGCCGGCCGGTTTCTGCGGCTGTTCGACATGGGTGACCTGACCACCGCCCCGGTCGACGATCCGGCGGAGGCCACGACCGCGTGGGCGGGGACGCGCAACACGCTCAACGGGGCGTCCGTCAAGACGTCTCTCGGCGAGGTCCCGACGACGCCGGGTGACGCGCCCTCGACGTCGGCCACCTTTCCACGCCGCGTGGACGTTCGCCGGCGGCAGCGTCTGGAAATACGAAGGCAAGCTGGACCTGGTGCGCAACGCCGGGAAATGGGTCGTCCGCTGGGCGATGTCGGTGATCCACCCGAAGCTCGAAGCCGGGCAGCGGCTCGCCGTCGCCCCGGTTTCGGCCAAACCGGTCGTGGCCGACCGCGACGGCAAGGCCCTCGTCGGCGGCGACGCGGCGGGCGTCGCGCCGATCCTGCAGGGGGCCTTGGCCAAGGTCGCCTCCGAGCAGAACGGCGGCAGCGGAACCCCGGCCACCGTCACCGTGTCGCGCGTCGACGCCTCCGGGAAGCCGGTCGAAACGCTCTTCGGGCAGACCGCTGAGACCGGCAAACCGTTGACCTCGACCTTGAGCGTGGCTTCTCAGGCAGCCGCCCAGAAAGCCGTCGACGGCTTCGGAGGGCCGGCGATCATCGTCGCGATGAAGACTTCGGGCGAACTCCTGGCGGTCGCGCAGAACGGCGCGGCCGGGAACCGGCCGGATGCGCTCAACGGCCTGTACTCGCCGGGTTCGGCTTTCAAGATCGCCACGGCGACCGCGGCGTTGCAGCAGGGCGGGGTCACCGCCGACTCCCCGTTGGCCTGCCCGGGCAGTGAGCAGATCGGGACCCGCACGCTCAAGAACGACAACGGGTTCGACCTGGGGACCGTCCCGCTGAAGACGGCGTTCGCCGCGTCGTGCAACACGACCTTCGGGCGGCTCGCCAAGCAGCTGCCCGCGGACGGACTCGCGAGGGCCGCAAGCCAGTTCGGCCTCAACGCCGACTTCGAGATCCCGGGCCTCGCGACGGAGACCGGGAAGGTGGAGCCGTCCGGCAGCGGTGACGAGCAGGTCGAAGCCGGGATCGGGCAGGGCAGGGTCCAGGTCAGCCCGCTGGGTGCGGCGCTCATGGCCGCGACGGTCGCCACGGGGAAGCCGGTGGTCCCGAAGCTGTGGCAGGGGCTGGAGACCAAGGTCAACGCCGGGTACCAGGCCCCGCCGGCCGGAGTGCTGAACCAGGTCCGCGCGATGATGCGCGAGGTCTGCACGACAGGGACCGCGAAGGCGCTGAAAGGCAGCGGGGCGGTCTTCGGCAAGACGGGGACGGCGCAGTTCGGGTCGGGCGCGGACGCCAACGGCTGGTTCGTCGGCTATCGCGGGGACGTCGCTTTCGCCGTCATGCTCGAAGGTTCCAACGACTCCAAACCCGCGGTGCAGCTGGCGGCGAAGTTCCTGGCAGGCTGACGCTTCGGCGGTCGCCGAACCGTGGGTCTTCTACGGTGGACGCATGGAGACGATCGCCCTGGCCGAGGTCGCGGCCGTGCTCGCCGATCCGAGCCGCGCGTCGATGTGCCTCGCGCTGCTCGACGGGCGTGCCTGGACGGTGACCGAGCTGGCAGGCGCGGCCGAGGTGGCCGCGTCGACGGCGAGCGAGCACGTGACGAAGCTGACCGAGGCAGGCTTCGTCGTGCGGGTCAAGCAGGGGAGGCACAGTTACGTCCGGATAGCCGACCCCCGGGTGGCGGAACTGATCGAGCGTCTGGCGCAGCACGCCGAGCATCGGCCGGTGAAGGGGCTGCGGTCGTCCGTGCGGGTGAAGCGGCTCGGGTTCGCCAGGACCTGCTACGACCACCTCGCCGGGACGGTCGGCGTCGCGCTGCGGGACGGGATGCTCGCCACTGGGCTGATCGACGACGCCGGCGGCCTGACGCTGACCGATCGCGGCCGCGAGGTGCTCGGCGCACTCGGGGTGGAGATCGACGGCGGCCGCCGCCCGATGCTGCGTGACTGTCTGGATTGGACGGTCCGGCGTGATCATTTGGCGGGCCGGGCCCCCGCGGCGTTACTGTCTCACGGAGTGAGCGCCGGCTGGTTGTCCCGTGAGGGCAACCGCGCGGTGAAAGTCCTGCCCGCGGCGGAAGAACCGTTCGCGGAACTCGGCGTCGACCTGGTGGCCCTGCGCAGTCCGTAATGGACAGTCTGTAACACAGGCTGTCCGGACGGTTTTCGGCCGGTACACGGACGAGTGACGAGCACCGCCTCACTATTCTGGAGCCCTCACGGCGACCGGAACGGGAGGCGACATGGAGCAACTCCCGCTCATTCTCGGCACCGGCGGGGCCGTGCTGCTCGTCGCCGTGATCGCCGTCCGGGTGTCGATCCGGGTCGGCCTTCCTTCGCTGCTGTTGTACCTGGGCATGGGGGTCCTGCTCGGCGAAGCCGGGTTCGGCATCCAGTACGACAACCCCGAGCTGACCCAGTCGCTCGGCCTCGCCGCGCTGGTGATGATCCTGTCCGAAGGTGGCCTCACCACCCGGTGGTCGGCCGTGAAACCCTCGCTGGGCATCGGAATCGCACTGTCCACAGTGGCCGTGGTGGTGAGCATCGCGGTCACCGGCGCCGCCCTGCACTGGTTACTGGGCCTGGACTGGCGGATGGCGTTGCTGTGGGGCGCGGTACTGGCCTCGACCGACGCCGCCGCGGTCTTCTCGGTGCTGAGATCCGCGGGGATCGGCAAGCGGCTCGTCGGCGCGCTGGAGATCGAGTCGGGGATCAACGACGCCCCGGCCTACATCGCCGTCGTCGTCCTCGCCGAGGGGACGACCATCGACTGGTCGCTGCCGCTGCTGGTGGTCTACGAACTCGCCGCCGGGCTGGTGATCGGCCTGGCCTTCGGCTGGGGCGGGGTGTTCGCGCTGCGCCGGGCGGCGCTTCCCGCCACCGGTCTGTACCCGCTGGCCACGGTCGCGGTGTGCGTCGTGGCGTACTCGAGCGGGCAGCTCGCCCACGCGTCGGGCCTGCTCGCCACCTACGTGGCGGCCCTGGTGCTGGGGAACTCGAAGCTGCCGCACCGGTCGGACACGCTGTCCTTCGCCGAAGGGCTCGGCTGGCTCGCGCAGATCGGCCTGTTCGTGCTGCTCGGCCTGTTCGCCTCGCCGAGCAGGATCTTCGAAAGCCTGGTCCAGGGCCTGGTCGCGGGTGCGGTCGTGCTGCTGCTCGCCCGCCCGCTGTCGGTGCTGCTGTCGGCGCTGCCGTTCAAGATCCCCTGGCGAGAACAGGTGTTCCTGTCCTGGGCCGGGCTGCGCGGTGCGGTCCCGATCGTGCTCGCGCTGATCCCGCTGTCGTCCGGGGTGCCGGGCGCGCAGCAGCTGGTCGACGCGGTGTTCGTGCTGGTCATCGTGCTGACACTGCTCCAAGGGGCGACGCTGACCCCGCTCGCGAGAATCCTCGGGCTGGCCCAGCACGCCGAGGCGCACGAGATCGACGTCGACTCCGCGCCGCTCGACGAGATGGGCGCGGAACTCCTGCAGGTCCGGATCCACGCGGGATCGAAGATGCACGGCGTGTACCTGGCCGAACTGCGGCTGCCGGTGGGGGCGACGATCAGCCTCCTCGTCCGAGACGGCTCCGGCTTCACGCCGAACAAGAACACCAGGCTCCAGGAACGCGACCAGTTACTCGTCGTGACGACCGCCGAAGCCCGTGACGCGGCCGAACGACGCCTGCGGGCCGTCGACCGCGCAGGCCGCCTCGCCAGGTGGAAGGGCGAATCCGGCCAGTAGGTCACGAACCGGCACCAGCTGTTCGTCGGTTGATCTCAGAAAATTCTTCCCTTTCGTACTCCCTTTGAATTACTTTCCCCGCAACTGACTCCATCGAATGGGTGAGTGTCACGGGGTAAGGAGTACGCAAGGTGACGAAACTTCCTGTGCGGTTCGCCGGTCTGGGGGCCGCTGTGGCGCTCGTCGGAGTGGTTCTCGCCGCCCCGACTGCGACGGCGGCCGGGGCCTTTCCCGCGTTCGGGCTCCCCTTCGACACGGGCCAGTCGGTCTACTCGGCGGGGATCCACTCGGACAACGGGACGTCCGGAGTGAAGAACGCCATCGACTTCAGCCCCGGGGACAAGACCGTTCGCGCCCCGCTGGCGGGCACGGTCCGGATCCAGCACTGCTCCGGTGGCGACTGGGTGACCGTCGACCACGACGGCGGCTGGCGGACCGGGTACTACCACCTGGAGAACATCGCGGTCACCGACGGCCAGAAGGTCGCCCCCGGCGACGCGCTCGGCCGGACCGGTAACGCGCTGCCCTGTGGTGGCAGCAGCACCGGCGCCCATGTGCACTTCACCCTGTGGACCCTGCCCACGGCGGCCGTGCAGGGCGGCGACTCGCGCGACTTCGGGGTCGGCGCGGGCAACTGGAACGGCCTGTCCTACGACGAGGTCTCGACCAAGGTCGCCGAGGCCTACGGCGAAGCCGTCGACGGCAAGACCTTCGGCGGCTGGCGGTTCACCGCGGGCACCGATCAGTACTCCGGCACAGCGACTGAGGTCTCCTCCCGCGCGACCGTCCCGCTGCCCGGCCGATTCCGGGTCTGACCGGCCGTTGCCCGGCGCGGCGCGGCGCCGGGCAGCGGTTCTTCCCGCTTGCGGAGCACGTGAGCGGCGTCTCAAGATGCGGACGAGGGCTGGCTCGATCGCCCGCTCATCCGCTAACTTCGTTCCTAGGTCACGAGTGTCAGCGTCAAGCCCCGGCTAGCTGACCGGCAACCCTCCTACCGCGGTGGGGTGCCCCGGGTGAGGACCTGGCTCGTCGCGTGGTGCGACGGGCAAGCGCGGGATCCTCGTCGGGTCCCCTGACCCGGAGGATGACGATGACTCTCGCACTCGAACGCACCAGCGCTCCCGCTGAAGTTGCTGAAACCGTTGCCACGCACCAAATCCCGACGGTCGCGTGCGCCGATCTGCGGGTCCCGCTGGTCACCGGCGGCGACATCGGCTACGCCAACCTCGATCACGCGGCGAGCGCCCCCTGCCTGGACAAGGTGCGTGCCGCGGTCGACGAATTCCTGCCCTGGTACGCCAGCGTGCACCGCGGCGCCGGGTTCGCCTCGCAGGTCTCGACCAAGCTTTACGAGCGCACGCGCGGAATCCTGCGCGGCTTCGTCGACGCGCGGTCGACCGACACCGTCGTGTTCACCCGCAACACCACCGATTCCTTCAACCTTCTCGCGCGCAGCCTGCCGAAGCACACGTCGGTCGTCGTGTTCGACACCGAGCACCACGCCGCGCTGCTGCCGTGGAAGGGACCGAACGTCCGCCGGATCGAAACCCCTCGGACCCGCCTCGCCGCGGTGTCCGCCGTGGACGAAGCGCTCGCGGACTGCCCGCAGGGCCCGCGCCTGGTGGTGCTCACCGGAGCGTCCAACGTGACCGGGGAACTATTGCCGGTCAAGGAGATCGCGGCCGTCGCGCGACGGCACGGCGCCCGGATCGCGCTCGACGCGGCGCAGCTCGCGCCGCACCGCAAGATCTCGATCCGCGATCTCGACGTCGACTACGTCGCGCTGTCGGGGCACAAGCTGTACGCGCCTTTCGGTGCCGGCGCGCTGATCGGCCGCGCCGACTGGCTGCGCGCGGCTCAGCCGTACCTCGCCGGTGGCGGCGCGACGAAGCTCGTCACCCGTGACTCCGAAAACCTCGGCGTGGTCTGGAATTCCGGCGCCGAGCGGCACGAAGCCGGTTCGCCCAACACCGTCGGCGTCTACGCGCTCGGTGTCGCCTGCGAGACCCTGGCCGCGAACTGGGGCGGGATCGTCGCCCACGAGGAGGAGCTGCTGGCGCGGCTGCGTCGCGGCCTCGCCGCCATCCCCGGTTTCGCCGAACTGCGGCTGTTCGACGCGCCGGTCGACCGGGTCGGCACGCTCAGCTTCGTCGTCGACGGCTTCGACCCAGGCTGGCTCGCCGCGGTGCTGTCCGCGGAGTACGGCATCGGTGTGCGGGACGGCGCGTTCTGCGCGCACGTGGCGACGAAGCGGCTGATCGCCGTGGCCGGTGCGACGGGGCAGCAGGCCGTGCGGGTCAGCCTCGGCCTCGGCAGCACCACCGAGCACGTGGACCGGATCGTCCTGGCGCTGCGCCAGATCGTCGCCCGCGGCGCGCGCTGGCAGTACGAGAAG
Organism: Amycolatopsis sp. NPDC043889; assembly: GCF_056435645.1. Lineage (NCBI taxonomy): Bacteria > Bacillati > Actinomycetota > Actinomycetes > Pseudonocardiales > Pseudonocardiaceae > Amycolatopsis > Amycolatopsis sp. NPDC043889. Next base: position 40,276 of record NZ_JBWKEC010000011.1, on the reverse strand, counting down.
CCGGAGGGCCGCTGGGTGCCGGAGAACGATCCGCGCGAACTTCCCCCGTTCTGCGCCTGACCCACTATCCTCTCCCCGCATGGGGAACGAGCGACCGCGTTACTGGTTTCCGCTGGCGTTGCTGGGTTTCGCTCAGCTGATCGTGGTGGCCTTCGGCGGGATGTGGTCCGGGGGCTGGTTCGCCTACGCGCCCGCCGGTGAGCAGCAGTTCCTGACCCAGAATCTGTATGGGGTCGGTGATGGTGGGGTTTTCGGATCCTTGCGCGGGGTCGAGATGAGCCGCGAGACCGCCGCCGCGCTGGACACGTCGTTCGACATCGCCGGCCGGAACGACGACTGGCTGTTCGCCGTTCTCGCGGTCTACCTCGGCACGGTGCTGTTCTACGCCATCCGGACAAAGACCATGCGCTGGTGGAAGGTCGCCGCGATCGCGCTCGGCGGACTGGTCGCCATCGTGCTGGCGGATCTGGTCGGCTACTGGGAATTCGATCTCGACGGTGACACCCGGAGCGCGATCCTGTTGACGCTGGGCCTCGTCGGGCTCGCCTGGCTGGAGCGCAGCGTGCTGGTACTGGTCGTGGCCGCGGCGTTCGTGCTCTGCGCGGTCGTGCTCGCGCAGGGACAGCTCGCGCTGGTGCTTTCGTCGCTGGTCGTGCTCGCCGGGGCGTTCGCGGCCCTGCTGAGCAGGCCGAAGACGGCCGCCGAGGAGTCCTGAACACGCTCAGTGGACAATGGGGCTGTGAGTACTGAGCCCGAAACGGCGCCACCGTCGCCACCGCTGCCCAAGAAGCGCGTCGCCGTGGTGTTCGCCGTCGCCGCGGTGCTGTGGGGGATCGACCTCCTCACCAAGCAGATCGCCGTGTCCACGCTGGAGGGCAAGCAGCCGGTCGAGTTCCTCGGCGGGCTCGTGTACTTCCAGCTGGTGCGCAACCCCGGTGCCGCCTTCTCGATGGCGACCGGGCTGACCTGGGTGCTCGCGCTGGTCGCGATCGCCGTCGTGATCGCCATCGTCTGGCTGTCCCGGCGGCTGCGCTCGGTCGGTTGGGCCATCGGCCTCGGCCTGGTGCTGGCGGGCGCGCTCGGCAACCTGACCGACCGGATCTTCCGCGCGCCCGGCCCGCTGCAAGGGCACGTGGTCGACATGATCTCCGCGTTCGCGCCGAACGGGCAGGGCTGGGCGATCTTCAACGTCGCCGACTCGGCGATCTGCGTCGGCGGCGTGCTCATCGTGATCCTTTCCCTGCTGGGAAAGGACTACGATGGAACGTCTACAAAGGACAAAAAGAAGGCGGCGAGCGAATGAGCGCGCGGATGTTGCCCGTTCCCGACGGGCTCGACGGCATGCGCGTCGACGCGGGGCTGGCGAAACTACTGGGACTTTCCCGCACGGTCGTGGCGGAGCTGGCCGAATCCGGTGAGATCCTCCTCGACGGCAGGCCCGCCGGGAAATCGGACCGGCTGACCGCCGGCGGACTGCTCGAAGTGACGCTGCCCGATCCGGCCTCAGCCGTCGAGGTCGTCGCGGAACCCGTCGAAGGCATGAAGATCCTGCACGACGATGACGACATCGTGGTGATCTCAAAGCCGGTCGGTGTCGCCGTGCACCCGAGCCCCGGCTGGGCCGGGCCGACCGTCGTCGGCGGGCTCGCCGCCGCCGGGCTGCGCATCGCGACCTCGGGCGCCGCCGAACGCCAGGGCGTCGTGCACCGGCTGGACGCCGGCACCACCGGCGTCATGGTCGTGGCGAAGAGCGAGCACGCGTACACCGTGCTGAAGCGGGCGTTCAAGGAACGCACCGTCGACAAGGGCTACCACGCCATCGTGCAGGGCCACCCGGACCCGACACGCGGCACCATCGACGCGCCGATCGACCGGCACCCCCGGCACGACTACAAGTTCGCCGTCGTCCAGGGTGGGCGGCCCAGCGTCACGCACTACGAGGTCGTCGAGGCCTTCCGCGCCGCGTCGCTGGCCCAGATCAAACTGGAGACCGGGCGCACGCACCAGATCCGCGTGCACTTCTCGGCGCTCAAGCACCCGTGCGTCGGCGACCTGACCTACGGTGCCGACCCGGTGCTGGCGCGCAAGCTCGGGCTCTCCCGGCAGTGGCTGCACGCGAAGACGCTCGGCTTCGCCCACCCGGCCGACGGGCGCTGGGTCGAGTTCGAGTCGGAGTACCCGGACGACCTGGCCAACGCGCTGCGGATCCTGCAGGACGAGAACTAGGCGCGAGTCTCCTGTCCGTGAAGGCCTCCTTCCCTACCTTGAGAGTAGGCAAGGAGGCCTTCACGGACCACAAGTCACGAAGGCACCGGGAGCCGCCGCGAGCTAATCGTCGATCGACCAGGTCAGCGTGCGCTCGTCCGGCTCGGGCCGCGGTGACCAGCGCACGGCGACCACGCGCGTCGAGTCCGGCAGCACGTAGACGGTGTGCCCGCCCAGGGTCTCCCCGGGCCGGACGCCGATCTTGTGCGGCGGCCGCGACGTCAGCGAGACCGGCGCCTTCGCGATCGGCTTGCCGTCCGCGGTGAGCAGTTCGAGGTAGTTGTCCGGGAGCGACACGAACGGGATGTTCCCGCGGTTGGTGATCTCGGTGTGCACCACGACCGACCGTTCCCCGGCTTCCAGCGAGTAGCCCGCGGCGCTGAACAGGTAGTCCGCCGGGTCCTGGACCTCGAGCAGCTGGACGGTGAGCTGCTCGCCCTCCAGGCCCTGGGTCTCCATCACGTCACCGGTCCGGCCCTTCTTGCCCTCCGGGGCGGGCTGCGGCATGACCTGCTGTTCGTCGCCGCGTGCCCAGGACGCGGTCTGCGGGACGCCCCAGGTGCTCATCACCGGGTCGGCGGGCGCCATCGGGGGCGGCGCGAACTGCTGCTGCGGCGGGGCGGGCGGTCGCGGAGGCGGCGCCATCGGCTGGCGTACCGGGGCCGAAGGCGGGCCGGGGTAGCGGCCCGACGGCGTGCCGTGCACGTTGTACGCGCCCGACGGCGTCCCCTGGACGTTGTATGGCCCGGAGGGGGTGCCCTGGACGTTGTGCGGTCCCGAATGCCCCGGCGGACGCTGGGGCTGCGGAGGTTGCTGGGGCTGCTGAGCCCAGGAAGGCGGCGCGCTCGCGATGGCGGCCCGTAGCCCGTTCGGGTCGCTCTCCACGCCCACGAGCAGCGGCAACCCGCTGCCGGAGAGGGCGACCAGGCGGTACGCGACCTCGCGCGGGTCCATCCCGACCTTGGCCGCGAGTTCGTGTACGGCCGCCTTGCCCAGGTCCGCGAGGGCGGCGAGCAGGCGGATGTCCACGGGATCGGTCACGGCCACGTCCGGGAACGCTACCGTCTCGCTCCCGGCGCCGCGGGGAGAGGCCGTCCGAGTGCGGCAAAACCCGGCTTCGGTAGTACGCGGTCTCCATTAGGGTCGGGGATACCGCCTCCATCGACCTCTGGGGAAAGCAAACATGAGCGAAGTCTCCGCCCTCGCCGACGAGTTCGTCGAAGCCCTCTTCGACGCCGAGCCGGTCATGCCCGCTTTGCAGGGCTTCCGTCCGGAATCGACCGGGCTCAGCGATCTCAGCGAGGCCGCGGGGGACGCCTTCCGCGCGCGGCTGGCCGGGTTGGCCGAGCGGGCCGAGGCACTCGCCTCCGACGGTTTGAGCGCGGAGGAGAAGACCACCCGTGATGTCCTGATCGCGATGGCGCGGGCGAGGATCGCGCTGCTGGACTCCCGGTTCGTCGAGTTCACCGTCAGTGACCTGTTCATCTCACCCGCCGCCGAGGTGCTCACCGTGCTGCCGATGATGTCGGTCGGGACGGGCGCGCAGGCCGAGGCGCACCTCGGGCGGATCGCCGCGATTCCGGAGTACCTGCGGCAGGCCGCGCAGCGGCACCGTGACGGCGTCGCCCGCGGGCTGGTCCCGGTCGCGTACCTCGTCGACGCCGCCGTCGCGTACCTCGACCGGCACCTCGCCGAGCCCTCGGCCGATCCGTTGCTGCGCCAGCCCGCGCCCGACGACGACTTCGAGACCCGCCGCGCCGCCCTGCTGCGTGACGTCGTCCGGCCCGCGATCGCGGAGTACCGCGAGGTGCTCGCGAAGGAGATCGCGCCGCACGGCCGTCCCGAGGACAAGCCCGGCGTCTGCTGGCTGCCCGACGGCGAGCGAATCTACGCCCTGCTCGCCGAGATGCACACGACGACCGACCGCACCCCGCGTGAGCTGCACCAGACCGGGCTCGACGTGATCGCGGGCCTCGCCGACGAGTACCGCGAGTACGGCTCGCGGGTCTTCGGCACCAGCGACCTCCAGGAGATCTTCACCAAGCTCCGCTCCGACCCGGCTCTGCGCTGGTCCGGTGCCGACGAGATGCTCGACTCCGCCCGCGCGGCCATCACCAGGGCCGAGGCCGAGGCGCCGAAGTGGTTCGGCCGGATCCCGCCGCAGCCGTGGACGGTCGAGCCGGTTCCCGCCGAATCCGCGCCCGGCGCGCCCGCCGCGTACTACATGTGGCCCGCGGTCGACGGCTCCCGGCCCGGCATCTACTTCGCCAACACCCACAAGGCGGAGGAGCGGTTCCGGCACGCGGCGGAGGCGACGGCGTTCCACGAGGCCATTCCCGGCCACCACTTCCAGCTGAGCCTCGCGCAGGGACTCACCGAACTCCCGCTGCTGCGCCGAATCGGCGACTTCACCGCGTACGCCGAGGGCTGGGGCCTGTACACCGAGCGCCTCGCCGACGAGATGGGCCTGTACTCCGACGACGTCGCGAAGCTCGGCATGCTGACCATGGATTCGATGCGCGCCGGACGGCTGGTCGTCGACACCGGGCTGCACGCGCTGGGCTGGAGCCGCCGCCAGGCCATCGACTTCCTCACCGAGAACACGCCGATGGCGCCGGTGGAGATCGAGTCCGAAGTGGACCGGTACATCGCGTTCCCCGGCCAAGCGCTGTCGTACATGGTGGGACGGCTGGAAATCCAGCGCATCCGTGCCGAGGCGGAGCTGACGCTGGGCAGCCGGTTCGACATCAAGGCCTTCCACGACGTCGTGCTCGGCGGCGGTGCGCTGCCGCTCTCGGTGCTGGACGGCGTGGTCCGCGACTGGGTCGCCGGCCACGGCGACACCCCGAACGGTCTCGCCGACGAGCTGATGGAGCTCAAGTTCGAGGAGCTTCCGCTGTGGCGCTCGCTGCTCGGGCTCCCCGGCGACGAAGGCGCGCTGCCCGATCCGAGCGCGGAGGCCGCGGCCGCGCAGCGCGCGACGGCGGTCGTCATCGCCGAGCGCGCCGAAGCCCTCGACTCCGAAGGGCTTTCCCCCGCCGAGGTGGTCACCCGCGAGGTCGTGATCCAGCAGGCGAAGGCGATGGTCGACGTCCTCGATTCGCGGGCCGCGGAGTTCTCGGTCAGCGATGGGCTGGCGTCGCCCGCGCTGTTCATGCTCAACGAACTCTCGGTGCTGTCGCTGAACGACGAGGAAAAGGTCCGCGGCTACCTGAAGCGGCTGGAAGGCATGGGCGCCTATCTCGACGCCCTGATCGTGCGCCAGCGCGCGGCGGCGGCCGACGGGCTGGTCCCGCCCGGCTTCCTCGTCGAAGGCGGGATCGCCTACGTGGAGCGTTATCTCGGTGACGAGGCGGGGGATCCGCTGGCGCTCACCGCGTCCGTTTCCGTGGAGGGCTACGAAACCGAACGGGACCGGCTGCTGGCCGAGGTCGTCCGGCCCGCTTACACGCGGTACCGCGACTTCCTCGCCGACGAGCTGCGTCCCGTGGCGAAGCCCGAAACCGAGCCGGGTCTCTGCGCGCTCCCTGGCGGGCAGGAGAAGTACGCCGCGCTGATCCGGGCGCACACGTCGACCGAGCGCACCGCGCGGGAGCTGCACGACACCGGCCTCGACATGATCGCGAAACTGGCCGACCAGTATCGCGAGCTGGGCGAGAAGATCTTCGGCACCAAGGACCTCGACGCGATCTTCGAGCGGCTGCGCACCGACCCGGCCCTGCGCTGGCGGGACGGTGAAGAACTGCTCGACGCCGCGCGTGACGCCATCACCCGCGCCGAAGCCGTCGCCCCGCAGTGGTTCTCGACCGTGCCCGAGGAGCGGTGCCAGGTCGAGCCGGTCCCGCCGGCCGAGGCGCCCGGCGGCACGCTGGCGTACTACATCGAGGCGTCGCTCGACGGCTCGCGGCCGGGCACCTACTACGCGAACACCCACGAGGCCGAGCAGCGCCCGAAGCACACGAGCGAGGCGATCGCCTTCCACGAAGCCGTTCCGGGGCACCACTTCCAGATCTGCATCGCGCACAAGCTCAAGGGCCTGCCGATGTTGCGCGGGCACGCGGACGTCAACGCCTACGTCGAGGGCTGGGGGCTCTACTCGGAGCGCCTCGCCGACGAGATGGGCCTGTACTCCAGCGACCTGACCAGGTTCGGCATGCTCACCCAGGATTCGATGCGCGCCGGGCGGCTCGTCGTCGACACCGGGATGCACGCGCTCGGCTGGAGCCGTCAGCAGGCCGTCGACTACCTGGCCGAGAACACGCCCATGGCCAGGGTGGAGATCGAGGCCGAGATCGACCGCTACGCCGCCGTTCCCGGGCAGGCGCTGTCGTACATGGTGGGGCGGCTCGAGATCGAGCGGATCCGTGCCGAGGCCGAGGCCGCGCTGGGCGACCGGTTCGACATCAAGGGCTTCCACGAGGTCGTGCTGAGCAACGGGATCCTCCCGCTGCGGGTGCTGGACGACGTGGTGAAGGCTTGGGTGGCCGCGCAGTGAGCCGGGACACAGGCGAAAGGCGGCGTCCCGGCGCATACTGTCGCTAAGCGAGCGCTCAGTAACCAACGAGGGAGATGCCGATGAGGATCGGGACCGCGATCAGCTACGCCGGTGGTTTCGCCGACAGCGTGGCGGACATCGTCGAGCTGGAGAAGGCCGGGCTGGACATCGTCTTCGTCCCCGAGGCCTACTCGTTCGACGCGGTCAGCCAGCTCGGCTACGTCGCGGCGAAGACCGAACGGGTCCAGATCGCCTCGGGCATCTTCCAGATCTACACGCGGACGCCGACGCTGACCGCGATGACCGCCGCCGGGCTCGACTTCGTGTCCGACGGCCGGTTCACGCTCGGCATCGGCGCGTCGGGTCCGCAGGTCATCGAGGGTTTCCACGGCGTGAAGTACGACGCGCCGCTCGGCAGGACCCGCGAGATCATCGACATCTGCCGTCAGGTGTGGCGGCGGGAGAAGGTGGTGCACTCCGGCACGCACTACTCGATCCCGCTGCCACCCGAGCAGGGCACCGGCCTCGGCAAGCCGCTGAAGCTGATCAACCACCCGGTGCGCGAGCGGATCCCGATCCTGCTGGCCTCGATCGGCCCGAAGAACGTCGCGCTCACCGCCGAACTCGCCGAGGGCTGGGAGCCGATCTTCTTTCACCCCGAGAAGGCCGCCGAGGTCTGGGGCGCGTCGCTGGCCGAGGGCAAGGCGAAGCGTGACCCGTCGCTGGGCGAGCTGGACACCTTCGTCGGCACCGCGCTGGCGATCGGTGACGACGTCGAAGGGCTGCTGGACCACCTGCGCGGCATGCTGGCGCTCTACATCGGCGGCATGGGTGCGCGCGGCAAGAACTTCTACAACAGTCTCGCTCAGCGGTACGGCTACGAGGCCGAAGCGAAGCTCATCCAGGACCTCTACCTGGACGGCAAGAAGGACGAGGCCGCCGCGGCGGTGCCGAAGGAACTGATCAGGGCGATCTCGCTGATCGGGCCGGAGGGCTACGTCAAGGAGCGCCTCGCCGCCTTCCGTGAGGCCGGCGCGACCACGTTGGTGGTCAACCCGATGCTGCCCGGCCGGGAGGCGCGCGTGGCGCAGGTTTCGAAGCTGCGCGAACTGGTCGGCTAGGCACGCGGCGGGGAGGCGAACCTCTCACCTGTATCGATCCGGTATACTTGACCTGCGCTGGCGTACCCCCTTCGTGGTCAAAAAACGGCCTCCCGGTGGAAAGGGAACGTAAACCACGCCTGAACGGCGAGAAAATACGCCATTATCAGGAGTGAAAGCGAGACCTCGGGGAATCCGTTCGCGACGAAGGTGAGGTGCCTCGCGTGCGCAAGCAGATCGGCGAGCCGTCCGCCGCGGTCCTGGACGTCGGTTCGTTCAGTGCACGGCTGGTGGTTCTTGCCAAGGGCGGTTCGCCGCTCGACCCCGCACTGAGCCACCAGACGCGGCTGCGGCTGGACCGGGAACTCGACGATGACGGGAACCTGACCCGGCGTGGTATCGACGCGGTCTCGTCCGCGGTCGAGGCGGGGATGACGATGGCCGCCAAGCACGGCGTCGAAAACGTGTACCCGCTCGCCACCTCGTCGATCCGCGACGCGGGCAATGTCAAGCAGGTCGTCCGCGACGTCCAGAAGGCCACCGGGGTCAAACTGCGGTTCCTCACCGGCCGCCGCGAGGCCGAACTGGCCTACGTCGGCGCGCGCCGGTGGTACGGCGCTTCCGCCGGCGGGCTGCTGGTGCTCGATATCGGCGGCGGGACCGTCGAACTAGCCGCGGGGGACGGCGAGGAGGCCGGGTTCGCGCACTCCCTGCCGCTCGGCGCCCGGTCACTGACCCGGGACTGGTTCGCCACCGAATGTCCGTCGCCCAAGGTCGTGCGGGCGATGCGGGAACACGTGCTCGACGAGTTCCGCGACGCGATGCAGGACGTCCTCCCGCGGATCCGCGACCATCGCGCCGTCGGCTGCTCCAAGGTGCTGCGGCAGCTCGCCCGGCTCGCCGGGGACCGGCCGTCCCGCTCCCGGGAACTGCACCTCGACGACCTGCGCGCGTGGATCCCTCGGCTGGCGAAGCTGCCCGCCAAACGCCGCGCCGAACTGCCGGGTATCTCGCGGCAGCGCTCCCACCAGGCTCTCGCGGGCGCGATCGTCGCCGAGGCGCTGCTGACGCTGGCCGGTGGCCAGGTCGCCATCTGCCCGTGGTCCACCCGGGACGGGCTGCTGCTCGGCATGCTCGACGGGCTGGTCACCCCGGAGGGTGAATCGGCCAAAGCCGCCTGAAGACTGGCGCATCCGGCCGCGAGCGGGTACCCCGGACACATGAGGGAAAGCAAGAAGAGCTTCGGGCAGGACGACGAAGAAGACCTCGACGACCTTCGCGGAATCCAGCCGAAGACCGACGTGCCCGGCGTGCCCAATCGTGACGTCGGGCCGCACGGCACCAAGGAGGTCGACGACGTGCCGGGCGGCGGCGAAGTGCCCGTCGAACCCCCGGACTGAGCTCGCCGCGCGTGCTATGAAAGGTCCTTTCCTTGCAAAATTTGCAAGGAAAGGACCTTTCATAGCACGCGAAGGGACCGGTCACGCGTCCTTCGGCTGCCTCCGCGCCGGTGCGCGGCCCGCGGGCTGCACCGGCGCCGGCCCCGGGTCGAGCGCCGGGATCGGCAGCCGCACCGGCTCGGCGGTCACCGTGAACGTGTCGCCGTGGTGCACCAGTTCCAGCGGTGCCCCGGTGATCACGTGGTACGTCGCGCCCTCGCCGTCGATCTCGACCTGGAACCGGGTGCCGCGGAAGGTCAGCCGGAACGCGATCCGCCGGAGTTGCGGCGGCAGCCTCGGCGCGAAGCTCAGCCGGCCGCCGTAGTCGCGCAGCCCGCCGAAACCGGCGACGGTGCCCTGCCACGCGCCCGCCAGCGACGCCAGGTGCAGACCGTTGCGGACGTTGTTGTGCACGTCGTGCAGGTCGGTGAGCGCCGCCTCGGCGAGGTAGTCGTAAGCCAGTTCGAGATGCCCGACCTCGGCCGCCACCACCGCCTGCGTTCCCGCCGACAGCGAGGAATCCCGTACGGTTCGCGCCTCGTAGTAGGCGAAGTCGCGCGCTTTTTCCTCGGGGGTGAAGGAATCCCCGCATAGATGCAGCGCGAGCACGAGATCCGCCTGCTTGACCACCTGTTTGCGGTACAGGTCGAAGTACGGGTAGTTCAGCAGCAGCGGGTAGAAATCCGGGTCCGTCGCCTCGAAATCCCACTCGTCGTGCTCCAGGAACCCTTCGGACTGCGGGTGTACGCCGAGATCCTCGTCGTAGGGCACCAGCATCGCGTCGGCGGCCTTGCGCCACGACGCGACCTCGTCCGCGCCGACCTCGAACCGGCGGGCGACGTCGTCGTGCTGGCCGACGATCTCGGCGGCGTAGAACAGGTTCCGGCGGGCCATGAGGTTCGTGTAGACGTTGTTGTCCGCCACCGCGGAGTACTCGTCCGGCCCGGTGACGCCGTCGATCCGGAACCGGCCCCGCCGGTCGAAATGCCCGAGTGACAACCACAATCGCGCGGTTTCGAGGAGCAGTTCGGCGCCGCAGGTCCGCATGAACTCGTCGTCGCCGGTGGCGTTGAGATAGCGCACGACGGCGTCGGAGATGTCCGCGCTGACGTGGAACGCCGCCGTGCCCGCCGGCCAGTACGCGGAGCATTCCGCGCCGTTGATGGACCGCCAGGGGAACGCCGCGCCGCGCAAACCCAGCTGTGCCGCCCTTTCCCGTGCTTTGTCCAAAGTGGAGTGACGCCAGCGCAGTGCGTCGCGGGCGGCGTCCGGGATGCTGTAGGTGAGCACGGGCAGGACGAACGTCTCGGTGTCCCAGAACGCGTGCCCGTCGTAGCCGGGGCCGGTCAACCCCTTGCCCGCCAGCGCCCTCGCCTCGCCGCGGGCTCCGGCCTGCAGGAGGTGGAAGAGCGCGAACCGCACGGCCTGCTGGAGTTCCGGGTCGCCGTCGATCTCGATGTCCGACGTCTCCCAGAAGTCGTCGAGGAACTCCTTCTGTTCGGCGAGCAGCCCCTTCCAGCCGGTCTGCCGGGCCCCGGCCAGCGCGGCCTCGACCTGCGCGCGCACGGCGGGCACCGAACGCTGCGCGGACCAGCCGTAGGCGAGGAACTTGGTGATCCGCAGCCGTCCGCCCTGGGGCACGTCGACGGCGATGGTGAGCCGCGCCAGGTCTTCCTCGGCCTCGATATGCGTGCGCACGCCGTCGGAGACGTCGATCTTGTGGTCCATCGCGGCGGCCATCCGCAAACCGGATCGGCGGGTCTGGTGCACCAGCACCGCGTGATACGCCTCCGCGTGGTGGTATTCCCCGATCAGCGGCGACTCCAGCGCCGCCGCGACCCGGGGGTCACGCGTGTCGGACTCGATCGGTTCGTTCGCCAGCAGATCCGACTGCACCACCAGCTGGAGGTCGTCGTCGAGCGGTTCGACCTCATACCTGATCGCCGCGACGGCCCGCTGCGTGAAGGAGACCAGGCGTTCGGTCTTCACCCGGACCCGGCGGCCGGTCGGCGAAGACCAGACGGTGTCGCGCGCGAGGGTGCCCTTCCGGAAGTCGAGCACGCGGTCGTGTTCGGTCGCCTGGCCGTACCGCATGTCGAGCGGTTCGTCCTCGACGAGCAGCCGGATGACCTTGCCGTCGGTCACGTTGACGACGGTCTGTCCCTCTTCGGGATAGCCGTAACCGCTTTCCGCGTAAGGAAGATCGTGCTGTTCGTAGAAACCGTTCAGGTAGGTGCCCGGAAGGCCGCGTGGCTCGGCCTCCTCAAGCGTGCCGCGCAGGCCGATGTGCCCGTTGGACACCGCGAACGCCGATTCGGTGCGCTGCAACGCGTCGACGTCCATTCCGTGCCAGCGCAGCTCCCAGGGCGCGACCTCGTAGCCGCGGAGAAGCGATTCGGTCACTTGCGATCCTCCAGGAGTTCGGCGAGGTCCTCCACCACGACGTCGGCGCCGTGCGCGAGCAGCTCGCCCGACTGATGCGCGCGGTTCACCCCTACCACGTAACCGAAACCGCCGTCCTTGCCCGCCTGCACGCCCGCGAGGGCGTCCTCGAAGACGGCCGCGTTCGCCGGTGCGACACCGAACGCCTCGGCGCCGGCGAGGAACGAGTCGGGGGCGGGCTTGCCGCGCAGGTTCTTCTCGGCGATCACGATCCCGTCGATCCGCGCTTCGACGAACTTGGTCAGGTCGGCGGCGTCGAGCACCTTCGCGCCGTTGGCCGACGAGGTGACGACGCCGATGCGCAGCCCCGCCGCCTTGGCGGCCTCCAGATACCGGACGGAACCCGGGTACGGAGTCACGCCCTCTTCGTCGATGATCTTCAGCACCAGCTGGTTCTTCCGGTTCCCGATCCCGTTGACGGTGGCGGCCTCGATGTCGTCGTCCGGGCTTCCCTCTGGCAGTTCGATCCCGCGCGAGGTGAGGAACGTGCGGACGCCGTCGGCCCTCGGCCGTCCGTCGACGTAGGCCGCGTAATCGGTGTCGGTGAACGGCGAGAACGCGTCACCGTCGCGGGCGCGCAGGAACTCGTCGAACGTGCGTTTCCACGCTTCGCGATGCTGGGCCGCGGTTCCGGTCAGCACGCCGTCGAGGTCGAAGAGACAGGCCGTGATGGTGTCGGGCAGACCGATCATGTCTGGCCACGCTACCCGTGCCGGCTGGTGCTCGCTCGGCTTCGTCAGGCGGTGCGGATCACGAGCGCGACATGCCGCGCGGCCCGGTCCAGCGGGTCGGACGACCGGTGGACCCGGCTGACCAGCAGGGCTCCTTCGAGGTTGTTCATGATGGCCGTCGCGACGTCTTCGGGATCCTTGACATCACTGAGCAGTTCGACGAGCAGGGCATGCCAGGCGGCGAACGCGTCCTGGCACGCCTTGGTGATGGCGGGCGAGGCGTGCGCCATCTCCAGGGTGATCGTGGCGAGCGGGCAGCCACCGCGGTAGTCGTCGGCGGCCAACGCCTCACCCGCCTTGCGATACCACCAGGCCACGGCGTCTTCGACGGTCTCGGTGCGCTCGAAGGCACGGCGGACCGTCTTCGCCACGACGGCGGTGCCGAGTTCGATGGCGGCGACCGCGAGTTGCTCTTTGCCGCCGGGGAAGTGGTGGTACGCCGACCCCCACGGCGTCCCGGCCTGCTCGACCAGCCGCCGCCACGAGGTGGCCTGGTAGCCCTCGCGGCGGAAGAGCGTCATCGCGGTCGAGATCATCCGCTCGCGAGTGGTGGTGTCGGACACGTCGCTCAGCATAGCCCTTGACTAGGACGACCGTCTTAGGAAACTCTAGGACGATCGTCTTAGGAGGCGGCCATGACCACCGATGTCACCGGGCAGACCAGGCAGAAGACCGTGACCTGGCAGGATCCGCTGCCCACCGCCCGGCTCGGCCGGGAAATGTCCGGCCTCGACTACCTCACCGGCATCGCCGAGGGGCGGATCCCGCCGGCACCGATCTCGGCGCATTTCGGCATGCGCTGGGTGAGCGTGGCCGAAGGCGACGTCGTGATCGCCGCGACGCCGGACGAGTCGCTGTACAACCCCATCGGGACCGTGCACGGCGGGGTCGCGGCGACCCTGCTCGATTCGGCGGTGGCGTGCGCGGTGCACTCGACCCTGCCCGCCGGGATCGGCTACACCTCGGTGGAGCTGAAGGTGAACTACCTGCGCGCCATTTCCGGCTCGGTGGGGGAGATCCGCGCCCACGGCTGGGTCGTGAAGGCCGGTTCGCGCGTCGCGTTCGCCGAGGGCGACATCCGCGACGGTCAGGGCAAGGTGCTCGCGACGGCGTCGAGCACCTGCCTGATCATCAAGCCCTAGAACATTTTCGCGCCGGGCGGCACCGGCTGTTTGACGTCCCAGTGCTCCACGATGAGCCCGTCCTCCACGCGCACGATGTCGACGACGGCCGCTCCGGGTTCCTCGCCCGGGCGGACGACGTGCAGGTGCACGACGACGTGCTCGTCGTCGGCGATCACGCGTTTCACCGAGACGTCCGCGCCCGCCATCGGCGAATTCCGCATCGCTTCCACGAAAGCGTCACGGCCGGAGGGAAATCCCGGGCTGTGCGTGACGAAATCCGGGTGCACGTTCGTGCCCGCGGCGGCGAAGTCCTTGCGCACGAACAAGTTCTCGAAACAGTCGAGGACGATCTTCTTGGCTGTGGTCATACGGACATCGTTCCGCGCGGGCTCCGCAGCCGTCGATTACCGCGCAGGTAAAGCCCCACGACAGCGAGCGCGCCGGAACGTGGCGGGACGACCACCTCCCCAGGTGCAAGCCGACGCGAACTTCCGACCCGGCCGCTCAGGCCGCGCCGACCTTGCGTTCGAAGACCAGGCCTTCGGCGGCGCGCAACCCGACGCTGATCGCGCCGGTCAGCACCCCGTCGTCGCCCAGTTCGCCCTGGACGACCGACGGGACCAAGGGAGTGAACGAGCGCAGGGCGCGGTCGATCGGGTCGAGCAGCAGATCGGCCGCGGTGCCGATCCCGCCGCCGAGCACGATCAGTTCGGGATCGATCACCGCGGCCACGGACGCCACGGTGTACGCCAGTCTGTCGGCCTCCGCCTCGACGGCACGCAGGGCGAGTTCGTCGCCGTCCCGGGCGAGCCGGAAGACCTCGCGGGCCGATTTCGCTGTGCCGAGGCCGAGTTCGCGCGCGCCGCGGACGACGGACTGCGCCGCCGTCGCCTCTTCGAGGTGGCCGCGGACCGGCGGCGAGTCCTCGCCTTCGCCCGCCGCGTCCGACTGTCCGTACGGCAGGTAGCCGATCTCGCCCGCCGCGCCCGTCGCGCCGCGGAAGACCTGGCCGTTGACCATCACGCCCATCCCGACGCCGGTGCCGATGGTGATGCAGCCGAACACCGACGCCCCGCGCGCGGCGCCGCGTTCCCATTCGCCGACGGCGGTGAGGTTCGCGTCGTTCTCGACCATGAGATCCGGGCCGAGGACGGCTTCGAGTTCGTCGAGCAGGCCCGCCTTGCCCCAGCCGGGCAGGTTCGGCGCGTGCCGGAAGCAGCGTTTGTCCGGGTCGGCGACGCCGGGGGAGCCGAGGACCCGCACGACGATGTCGGCCTGGCTCAGCCCCGCTTCGCGCACGGTCGCCGCGGCGAGGGCGCCCACCGCGCTGACGAGCGCGGTGCCCGAACGTGAGGTGTTCCGCTCGTCACGGCGGGCGACCACGGTATGGCCGAGATCCGAGACGGCGACGCGGAGGTGCTCGCGTCCGATGTCGACACCGAGGACGTAGCCCGCCGTGGGATCCGCTTCGTAGAGGACGGCGGACCGGCCGGTGCCGGTCGAGGTGTGCCCGGTCGCCCTGGCGAGACCCGCCGCTTCGAGCGCCAGTAACGCTTGGCTCACCGTGGGTTTCGAAAGACCGGTGTCCTTGGCGACTTGGGGTCGCGTCGCCGGGCCGCTGCGGCGCAGGAGGTCCAGCACGGCGCGCTGATTGATCTTCCGCATCCCGGCGGGGGTGCCGACGGGTGGGTTTTCTGCGCCAACCACGAGCTTCGCCTCCTGTCGAACCAAGGTGTTCCACCAAAGTTATCCGCCTCCGGCCCGAAATGGGCAAGAAGGTTTACATTCGGTGGTTCCAGGCGACGATAAACGTGTCCGCGCCGCGAATCGCGCACGCCGCGCGCGAAAAACCGTGATTCACCCGGTATCCGGGCGCGTGCTCCCAGTGACCGGTAATGGTCTAGACCAGATGGCTTCAAGCGACGTGGCGGCTCGCAGGCCTCCGGAATCCCCTGTGCTGCCGGGGTCGTTCGGGGGCTTCACCGGTCTCGTGGTCCGTTTCCGCGCTGTGAGAACCCGGATGGTCGGCCGTCGTCGCCGGGCTGGGGCGGTTGCGCAGCCGGTGCTGCCGGTTCACCACGTACAGCAACAGCAGTCCGGCGACGACCAACCCGTGGGTGAGCACGCGTCCGGCGGTCACCTGCCCGGTGACGAGGTCACCCGCCGACAGCGCCAGGAGGAGCGCGACGAAACCGGTCAGCGCGGGCAGCTGCCCGGACGCCGCCTTCGTGCGGACGGCCGCCCAGCCGAGCCCGACACCGACGGCGAGGTTCCACGCGCTGCTTTCATGCGAAAGGTGCCCGATCAGGGATTCCGTGCCGTGCCCCGCGGTGTGGTCTTCGACGCCCAGCAGCTGGGCGAAGGCGAGGGCGAGCTGCGCGATCGCGACCAGCGCGAGCGCGATCCTGGCAGGCCAGCCCTCGCTCGGCGGGGCTGGGGTGCGTTCGAGGATGACGGCGGTGAGGTCCGGGACCGGGGGAGCGGGCCGCACCAGCATCGCCCGGTGCATCCGCTCGGCGCGAGAGAGCCACGACCGGCATGCGGGGCAGCCCGCCACGTGCCGGTCGACCACCTCGGGCGGGGCGGGTTCGGTTTCGCCGTCGAGCCGGGCCGACAGGGCCTCGCGGCAGGTCTCGCACTTCACGTCTCACTTGTCGGGCGCGGGCCTGCCCCGGTTCCCGGGACGCTGCTACGTTTCTCGTATGGCCGGGCCGCGCAACCACGACGACGAGCGGGTGACCGAGCTCGCTCTCGCCGCCGCCCGCGGCGACCGGCGGGCGCTCGAGGACTGGGTGCGTGCCACCCAGGCCGACGTCTGGCGCTTCGTCGCGCACCTCGCCGACGTCGGCGCCGCGGACGATCTCACCCAGGAGACGTACCTGCGCGCGTTCGGCAGCCTGCGGCGGTTCGCCGGCCGGTCCTCTTCGCGGACCTGGCTCCTGTCGATCGCGCGCCGCGTCGTCGTCGACCGCATCCGGGCGGCTTCGGCGCGTCCGAAGCTCGCCGACGTCGACTGGGAGGCCACCGCCGAGCGGCGCGGAGCTCGCCAGGCGGAGGGTGTCGCCGGCTTCGAGGACCTGGTGGAGCTGCGGATGCTGCTCGACGGGCTCGACCCGGAGCGGCGCGAGGTCCTCGTCCTCACCCAGGTGCTCGGGCTTTCGTACGCCGAGGCCGCCGAGATCTGCGGCTGCCCGGTCGGCACCGTGCGTTCGCGTGTCGCGCGTGCCCGCGAGGACCTGCTCGAAGCGGGCCGGGAGCGCGACTCCATCTGACGCGTTTAGTCCTCTGAATGCGGTAGTTCGCGCTGCCAACTACCGCATTCAGAGGACGAATTGCCCCGCGTGCTGTGGCGCGCCACACATTCGGGGCCGTTCGTTGTCATCTCGTCACACAGATGAGCCGACCCGACTACTCCGCGTTGACTAGGCCGAATGCCGATGCCTAGCGTGTCGCCATCCGACCCCAGGCCGCGCGAGGGTCCCCGCCTTCTCCGCGCGCTCTCGAAGGGATCTTCCCGATGGCCAGTCCCACCACTGGAACCCCAGGCGAGGCCCCGGACCCCGGAGGCCTCGGCCGTCGCCGGTTCCTGACCTTCCTCGTCGCCGCGCCCACGCTCACGATCGCCACGAAGATCGGTATCGACACCGTCGCGCCCGAAGAGGCCGAAGCCGTCATCCCGACCCCGCCCGGGCCGGCCGAGATCCTCGACCTCGGCGACGTGCTGATCCTGTCGAACGCCCCCACCGCCGGTCTTCTCGTGCTCGAAGTCCGCGAAGACGGCCGCGTGCGGCTGGAACTGCCGCGGACCGAGGTCGGGCAGGGCATCACCACGGCGAACGCGATGCTGGTCGCCGAAGAGATGGACCTGCCGCTCGACCGCGTCGACGTCGTCCTCTCCGACGCCCGCTCCGAGCTGCTGTTCAACCAGCTGACCGGCGGTTCCAACACGATGCGCTCGCTCTACACCCCGGTGCGGACCGCGGCGGCCGCAGCGCGCGCCCGCCTGGTCGCGACCGCCGCCCAGCAATGGGGCGCCAAGGCCGACCGGCTGTCCACAAGGGACGGTTCGGTGATCGCCCCCGACGGACGCCGCGCGGACTACGGCGCACTGGCCAAGCCCGCCGCCCGCGCCGACCTCGGCAAGCTCACCGCGGCCCCGAAGGCGGAGTCCGCGCACAAGCTGGTCGGCACGCCGCAATCGCGCAAGGACGCCCGCGCGATGGTCACCGGACAGCTGCAGTACACCCTCGACCTGGACATCCCCGGCGCGAAGCCGGTCATGGTCCGCCGCCCGCCGACGATCAACGGCACGGTCAAGCAGGTCAACAACGAGGCCGCCGTCCGCGCGATGCCCGGCATCATCGACATCGCCGTGATCAAGACCGGGGTCGCGGTGATGGCCGAGACCTTCGGCCAGGCGCTCGACGGCAAGAACGCCCTCGACGTCACCTGGAACGGCGGCACCGTCGACGGCGAGAACAACGCGACGATCAAGAAGAAGCTGCAGGCCGCCGCGCTCCCGTTCATCGTGCCGCCGCTGCTGACCCAGTACGTCGACGGCGAGTTCGACTTCGCCTTCGCCAGCCACGCCCCGCTGGAGACCAACTCGGCCGTCGCCGACGTCCGGGAGGACAGCGCGACCATCTGGTCCGGGATGAAGGTGCCGATCCTCGCGAAGCAGAACATCGCGCAGGAACTCGGGCTGCCGGAGAACAAGGTGACCGTGCACGTCCAGCAGGCGGGCGGTTCCTTCGGCCGGCGGCTGTTCTCCGACGGCGCCATCGAGGCCGCGCGTGCGTCCAAGGCGTTCAAGCGGCCGGTGCGGCTGATGTGGAGCCGCATCGACGACATGCGCCACGGCCGCGCGCGGGCCGCGAGCCACCACAAGATCCGCGCCACCTTCGCACTCGGCCAGGTGCTCACCTTCGAACACCGGGTCGCCAGCGTGGAAACCGACTGGAGCCACGGGCTCGGCGAGGTCCTCACGGCGTTCGCCTCCGAACTGCCCGTCGGCGGCAACCTGAGCTTCGCGCAGACGGTGTTCCTGCTGACGGTGAAGTCGCCGTACAACTTCGGCGTCACGACGCAGCTGCTCAACGAGGTCCCGGTGGACTTCCACACCGGTGCCTGGCGGTCGGTGTACTCGTCGAGCACGCGCGGTGCGGAAGAGATCATGGTCGACGAGATCGCCGCGAAGCTCGGCAAGGACCCGGTCGAGTTCCGGCGTGAGTTCATCAAGGACGACCGGCAGCGCGCGGTGCTGGACAAGGTCGCCGAACTCGGCGAGTGGGGCAAGAAGATGCCCAAGGGCTTCGCGCAGGGTGTCGCCGTGCACGGGGAGTACAAGTCGTACACCGCCTGCCTCGTTGAAATGGACGCCCGTGACCCTAAGAAACCGCGTGTCACCAAGGCGACCATCGCGGTCGACGTCGGCAAGCCGATCAACCCGCGCGGGATCGAGGCGCAGATGCTCGGCGGCCTGACCGATGGCATCGCCACGACGCTGACCGCGGGTCTGCACATCGACAAGGGTCTGCCGCTGGAGGGCAGCTACTCGCAGTTCCATTACGCGCGGCAGAAGAACTCGCCGACGGACGTCAAGATCCACGTGATGCCGGAGACGGGCGAGATCGGCGGCGCCGGGGAGCTCGGCGTGCCCGCGCCGGTCGGCGCGATCGGGAACGCCTACGCGCGGGCCACCGGGATCAAACCGCGCAGCTTCCCGATCAACTTCCCGATCGACTTCGAACCCTTCCCCCGCTGACTTTCCTTCCCCGCCAAGGAGTTTTCGATGCCCAATTACACCTTCACGGTGAACGGGAAGACCGTCACCGTCGACGCTCCCGCGGATCTGCCCATGCTGTGGGCGCTGCGGGACAAGCTCGGCGTCCGCGGCCCGAAGTACGGCTGCGGGATCAACGTCTGCAAGGCCTGCACCAGCCACCTCGACGGCGAGGCGTTCAACCCGTGCGTGACGCCGGTGTCCGACTGCGCGGGCAAGGAGGTCACCACGATCGAAGGTCTCGCCGACGGTGACGACCTGCACCCGGTGCAGGAGGCCTGGCTGGAGCAGGACGTCGCGCAGTGCGGCTACTGCCAGCCGGGGCAGATCATGGCGGCGGTGGCGCTGCTGAAGAAGACGAAGAACCCGACCGACGCCGAGATCGACGCGATCCAGAACGTCTGCCGGTGCGGCACCTATTTCCGGATCCGCGAAGCCATCAAGAGCGCGGCCGCGAAGCTGTGAAACCCCGCCGGTGCGGTGGAAATCTCGATTTTCCGCCGCACCGGCGGCGCCTCGCGGTTTCGACAGGCCACCTCCGGGCAAGTCGTGTTAGATGACGTCCCCAGGGCCTCGACGAGGAGTCCCTGCCCCGGAGGACGTCCATGCACTACCGAACGGTGCTCCGCGAAGGTTCGGCCGCCGTCGTCGCCGAACTGGCCGTGGAGGTCGAAAAGCAGCTGCCGGCGCTCATCGACAGCACTGTCGGGCAGATCCGTGCCGAGATGCCGGTGTACCGCGACGCGCAGTTCGTCAGCCACGCCGAACTGCGGACGTCGGTGCGGAACAACCTCGAGTTCGTCATGCGGACCCTCCGCGGCACGGAGGAACCCGACCTCACCCAGGCGAGGGCCACCGGGCGTGCCCGCGCGTTGCAGGGCGCGCCGCTGCCGGAACTCCTGCGGGCCTACCGGATCGGGCTCACCGAGGTGTGGAACCGGTTCGTCGACCTGACCGCTTCGAGCGAGCATCAGGACCTCCGCGGCCTCGTCGCCGCGACGTCGGCGATCTGGGCGCTGATCGACGACTACGCCGAGGCGCTGACGACGACGTACCGCGACACCACCGCCGAAGTCATGCTGGCGCACCAAAGCAGGCGCTCCGCGTTGGTCGAGGCACTGTTCGCCGGCGGCGCGGCCACCGAGGGCACGCTGTGGGACATCGCGCGCGTGCTGGAACTCTCGCTCGACGGGTCGTATGTGGTCGTCGCCGCCGAGACCCCGCGCGTCGGGCACGAACCGTTGCCCCAGATCGAAAACCGGCTCCGCGAACGGCATCACGCGTCCGCCTGGCGGCTCACTCCGGACCTGCAGGTGGGCGTGGTCTCGATGCGGGATCCGGCGGCGTCCCAGGTGATCATCGAGCTGTTGCGGGAGAACCAGACCGGCCGGATCGGGGTCAGCCCGGTGTTCACCGGACTCGGGAACACCTCCCGCGCACTGCACCTCGCCCGTGTCGCGCTCTCCAGCATGATGCCGGGGTCGACGGGAATGGTGCAGTTCAACGAATCTCCGCTGGCCGGTCTCGTCGCCAGCGCGCCCGAGGCGTCGGTCCAGCTCGCGCACCATGTGCTGCGGCCGATCCTGGACCTGCCCGGCGACGACCGGAACGTGCTCCTGCTGACGTTGCGGGCGTGGTTCGAATGCCAGGGCTCCACGAAACTGACGTCCGAGCGGATGTTCTGTCATCCCAACACGATCCGGCACCGGCTGAAGCGGATTTCCGAGGAACTGGGGCGTTCGCTGACCGACCCGGCCGACATCGCCGAACTCGGTGCCGCCCTGCGCGCGCTCCACATGTTCCCGGACACCTCGCATTTGCCCTCGCCGAGGGATCCGCTGCGCTAGGTTCGCGGCATGGAACAGTTCGCCATCGGCGGAGACCTGCCCGTACACCGTCTCGGTTTCGGCGCCATGCACCTGCCGACCGAAGCAGGACCCGGACGCGACAACGCGATCGCCGTCGCGCGGCGCGCGGTCGAACTCGGCATCACGCTGATCGACACCGCGCATCTCTACGGCGGGGGAGCGAACGAGGAACTCCTCGCGGAAGCGCTGTACCCGTACCCGGACGACCTGGTGATCACCACCAAGGTCGGCGTCGTGAGGACCGGCGACGACTGGAAGTACGACGCCCGGCCGGAATCGCTGCGAGTGCAGGTCGACGAAGGGTTGCGGCGGCTGCGCGTCGAGCGGATCGAACTGCTGCAACTGCACCGGATCGACCCGGAAACCTCGCTGGCCGACCAGCTCGGCGCGCTGCGGGACCTGCGCGACGAGGGCAAGATCGGCCGGATCGGGCTGTCCGAGGTCACCGTGGACGAACTCGCGCGGGCACGGGAGATCGTGGACATCGCGAGCGTGCAGAACCGCTACAGCCTGCTCGACCGCGAGCACGAATCGGTGCTGGACGCGTGCGAGGCGGCCGGGATCGCTTTCCTGCCATGGCGTCCGGTGCACGGCTCCGCGTCTTCCGCCACCGCCGCGCTCGCGGCCGTCGCTTCGGAACTCGGGGTGACCACGGCGCAGGCCGGGCTCGCGTGGCTGCTCGCGCGGTCGCCGGTGATCCTGCCGATCCCGGGGACGGCGAGCCTCGCACACCTGGAGGAGAACTTCGCCGCCGCCGACGTCAAGCTGACCGCTGAGCAGCTGGAGCGCTTGGGCTCGTGAGTGGTAAGGACGGTTAGAACCGTCCTTACCACTCACGAGGGTTTGACGGCCTCCACGAGCACCCGCCGCGAGTGCGCGACGAACTTCCCATCGGCCTCGATCATCCGATGGAGTTCCGCGAGCCTGTCGCGGTACTTCTCCACTTCGAACCCCGGCACGATCCAGATCACCTTCCGGAGGAAGTGGACCACCGCGGCGAGGTCGAAGAACTCCATCCGCAGTTTCGCCGGTTCGAGGCGCTCGACCCGCAGCCCGACGGCCTCCGCCTCGACGCGCAGCACGTCGGGCGTCCAGCCGCCGTAGTCCTGCGGGCCGAGGAAGAACTCCTTCAGCTCCCGCACGGTGCCGGCACCGATCTGTTGCGACAGAAAGGTTCCGCCCGGACGTAGCACGCGGGCGATCTCCCGCCACGGGTTCTCGATCGGATGACGGCTGCTCACCAGATCGAAGGACTCGTCGGGGAACGGCAAAGGCGCGTCGTACTCGGCCTCGACCACCTCGCCGCCCAACGGCGAGAGGGTCCTCCGGGCGACCTCGACGTTCGGCGGCCAGCCTTCGGTGGCGGCGAGGACCGGTGGCGGTTTCGGGATGCCCGCGAGCACCTCGCCGCCGCCGGTCTGCAGATCCAGCCCGGCGGCGGCCGCCGCCATCCGCTCGCCGAGCAGCCGCGAGTAACCCCACGGTGGCCGTTCCTCCGTGGCCCGGCCCTCGAACCACGAGAAGTCCCAGCCTTCGACCGGGACGGCCTCTCCCTCGGCGAGCAGCTCTTCGAAAGTCATGCCCGCAGTCTCGGCTCCCCGGCTTGGCGGGGCAACGCGATTTCGGGTGCTATCCGGCGTCGGTCGAGCGCTTCCAGAGGTTGATGTCGGCCTCGGTGGCGTAGCGGTCGATCTCGGCCAGCTCTTCGTGGGTGAAGTGCAGGTTCTTCAGCGCGCCGACGTTGTCCTCCAGCTGGGCGACGCTGCTCGCGCCGATCAGCACCGACGTCATCCGCGGGTCACGCAGGCCCCACGCGAGCGCGAGCTGCGCCAGCGTCTGCCCGCGCCGCTGGGCGATCTCGTTCAGCGCCCGGATCTTGCCGAGGGTGCTCTCGGTGATCGTGTCCGGGTTGAGGGACTTCCCTTGCGCCGCACGGGAATTCTCGGGGACGCCGTTGAGGTAGCGGCTGGTCAGCAGTCCCTGCGCCAGCGGCGAGAAGGCGATGCAGCCCGCGCCTTCGGCTTCGAGCGTGTCGAGCAGCTTGTCGCCTTCGAGCCAACGGTTGAACATCGAGTACGACGGCTGGTGGATGAGCAGCGGGGTGCCCAGCTCGCGCAGAAGT
Source organism: Amycolatopsis sp. NPDC043889 (assembly GCF_056435645.1). NCBI lineage: Bacteria > Bacillati > Actinomycetota > Actinomycetes > Pseudonocardiales > Pseudonocardiaceae > Amycolatopsis > Amycolatopsis sp. NPDC043889. The sequence goes on along the minus strand of NZ_JBWKEC010000011.1, from coordinate 16,908 downwards.
CGCGCGGCCTCGGCGGTCTTCTCCGACGAGTACGACGAGATGCCGACGTACAGCGCGCGTCCGGAGCGGACGGCGGTGTCGAGCGCGCCGACCGTCTCCTCGAGCGGCGTCTCGGGGTCGAAGCGGTGCGAGTAGAAGATGTCGACGTAGTCCAGGCCCATCCTGCCGAGCGACTGGTCCAAAGAGGACAGCAGGTACTTGCGCGAGCCCCATTCGCCGTACGGGCCTGGCCACATGTCGTAACCGGCCTTGGTCGAGACGACCAGTTCGTCACGGTAGGGCTTGAAGTCCGAAGCCAGCAGCCTGCCGAAGTTCTGCTCGGCCGAACCGTAGGGCGGGCCGTAGTTGTTGGCGAGGTCGAAATGGGTGATGCCCAGGTCGAACGCGCGCCGCGCGATGTCCCGCTGGGTGCCCAGTGGCTTGTCGTCGCCGAAGTTGTGCCACAGGCCCAGCGAGATCGCGGGCAGCTTCAGGCCGCTGCGCCCGGTGCGGCGGTAAGGGATGCTCTCGTATCGGCCCTCGGCCGCGACATAGGTGCTCACCGGGCCGATGCTAGTCGCCGGAAGCGCGGGAGAAGAGGGTGGCGACGGCGCCGAGGTGATCTTTGAACGCCGAAGGGCTCTCGACCTGGAAGGGTGCGCCGATGGCGGCGAGGATCAGGACGGGCCAGTCGAAGGTGTCGACGTTCATCGTCAGACGGCAGGACGTCTCGTCGATCGCTTCGAGCGCGCCACCGAGGTACCGCACCGCCGATTCGACCCGGTCCTTCGGCGCGTCGACCCGGACGACCAAGGTGTGGGTGGTCGGCCTGGCCTTGATCCGCGCCTCGACGAACTTGACCGCGTCGCCGCCGGGGATCTCGCGCGGCCGGTAGCGCGCGCCGGTCGTGCGAGGATCGCTGAGCCTGTCGACGCGGAACGTGCGCCAATCCACCCGGTCGAGGTCCCACGCCACCAGATACCAGCGCCGTCCGAGCGAGACGAGCCGATGCGGCTCGACCAGCCGCGCGGACTCCTCGCCGCCGCGTGCCGCGTAGTCGAACTTCAGCCGCTCGTCGTCCCGGCACGCCTGAGCGATCACCGTCAGGCTGGCCGCGTTGACCCGGGGGCCGGTGACGGCCGCCGGCGTCGTGTACGCCTGGAGCGCGTCGACACGTCTGCGCAGCCGGGGCGGCATCACCTGGACGACCTTCGTCAGCGCCCGGACCGAGGTCTCCTCGATGCCTTCCACCGAACCGCTCGCCGCCGTCCGCAGGCCGACCGCGATCGCCACGGCCTCCTCGTCGTCCAGCAGCAACGGCGGCATGACCGTGCCCGATCGCAGCTGATAGCCGCCCGCGACGCCGCGGCTCGCGTTGACCGGATAACCCAGCTCGCGCAGCCGCTCGACGTCGCGCCGCAGCGTCCGCTCGCTCACCTCGAGTTTGTCGCTCAGTTCGGTCCCCGACCAGAAGCGGTGTGTCTGCAGCAGCGACAGCAGCCGCAGCATCCGCGCACTCGTATTCGCCATGAATCCAGGTTCGCTCCGATTCCGGTCAGAAAGTGGCCGGAATTGACTTTAGCGTTCGTCCCATGACGATGACACTGGACACCCCGAGCGGTGTGACCACGGAAAACGTGGAGAAGTCCTACCGCTGGCGCTGGCCCGCGCTGTTCGTGATCCTGACCGGCTCGGTGATGGAACTGCTCGACATGACGGTCACGAGCATCGCCGGACCGGTCATGCGGGAGTCGCTCGGTGGCGGCACGGCGATGATCCAGTGGCTCGGTGTCGCCTACACCCTCGCGATGGTGTCCGGCCTGCTCACCGGCGGGCGGCTCGGCGACATCTTCGGCCGCAAGCGCATGTTCCTCATCGGTGCGATCGGTTTCGTCGTCGGCTCGCTGTTCTGCGCGATCGCGGTGAACCCGGAAATGATCATCACCGCGCGGGTCGTGCAGGGCCTGTTCGGCGCCGCGATGGTCCCGCAGGGCCTCGGCATGATGAAGGAGATGTTCACCGGGAAGGAGCTTCAGTCCGCGTTCGGCATGTTCGGCCCGGTGATGGGGCTCGCCGCGGTCGGTGGCCCGATCCTCGCGGGCTGGCTGGTCGACGCCGATTTCTTCGGCACCGGCTGGCGGATGATCTTCCTGATCAACCTCCCGATCGGCGCGCTGGCCGTGCTCGCCGCGCTGAAGTTCCTCCCCGAATCCCGGCCCGGCGGTTCGCTCACCCTCGACATCCCCGGTGCGCTGCTCGCCACGACCGGCGCGCTGCTGATCGTCTTCCCGCTGGTGCAGGGCCGCGAGTACGGCTGGCCGCTGTGGACGTTCGCGATGATGGCCGCCGCAGTCGTGGTCTTCGGGGTCTTCGCGTGGTTCGAGAAGCGCAAGAGCGGCCGCGGCGGTGATCCGCTGGTGGAGCCGAGCCTGTTCCGCAAGCGCAGCTTCCTCGCCGGGATGGCGACCGGGACGATCTACTTCGCCGCGTTCTCCGGCTTCGGCCTCGTCTTCACGCTGTACCTGCAGCTCGGGTTGGGATTCTCCCCGCTGAAGGCGGGGCTGACCGGGGTGCCGATGTCGCTGGGGATGATCGTCGGGATGGGCCTGGTGCAGGCGGTGCGCAAGCACGGCCGCAAGGTGCTGCACACCGGTGCGCTCATCATGACCGCCGGCGTGGTCGCGTTGCTGCTGCTCCTCGGCCCCGAGACGGGTCCGTGGCAGATCGCGCCCGCGTTGCTGGTGGTCGGGATCGGCTCCGGCCTGATCATGGGGCCGTACTTCGAGATCGCGCTGTCCGGAGTGGAACCGTCCGAGGCCGGATCGGCGTCAGGCGCGTTGACGTCGCTCCAGCAGGTCGGTGGCGCGCTGGGGCTGGCGTTGCTGGGCACGGTGTTCTTCGACGCCGGGACCGCGGATCCGACCGGCGCTGCCCAGCGGACGTTCTGGGTGGTCGCGGTGATGGTGATGCTCACGTTCGCGGTCGGGTTCCTCCTGCCGAAGCGGATTCGCGACGTAGAGTCGGCCGGGTAGGCGATCGAGCTGGGAGGCCGCGTGGCTGGGACCGGGTACTTCACATCCGTCGAAGACGTGACGGCGAAGCTCGCCGACACCGGCTACCTGGCCTCCGCGGCCGTCGCCACCACGGTGTTCCTCGCGGACGCCCTCGGCAAGCCGTTGCTGATCGAGGGCCCCGCGGGGGTGGGCAAGACCGAGCTGGCGAAGGCGGTCGCGCAGGCCAGCGGCTCCCGGCTCGTGCGGTTGCAGTGCTACGAAGGCGTCGACGAGTCGCGGGCGCTGTACGAGTGGAACCACGCGAAGCAGCTTCTCCGGATCACGGCCGGTAAGGACGAGACCTGGGACGAAGCCCGCAACGACATCTTCGGTGAAGAGTTCCTGTTGGCCAGGCCGCTGCTGACGGCGATCAAGGGCGACGAACCGACCGTCCTGCTCATCGACGAGACCGACAAGGCCGACGTCGAGATCGAGGGGCTGCTGCTGGAGGTGCTCGGCGACTTCCAGATCACCGTCCCGGAACTCGGCACGATCACCGCCGGGCGCAAGCCGTTCGTGGTGCTGACCTCCAACGCGACCCGCGAGCTTTCCGAGGCGCTGCGACGGCGTTGCCTGTTCCTGCACATCGATTTCCCCGACGCGGCACTGGAACAGCGCATCGTGCGGCTCAAGGTGCCGGGCGTCGACGACGCGCTCGCCGCGTCCGTCGTCAAGGTGATCACCGGGCTGCGGGCGATGGAACTGCGGAAGGCGCCGTCGGTCGCCGAAACCATCGACTGGGCCCGCACTCTGCTGGCGCTCGGCGCGGACAGTCTCGGCGAGGACGTCGTCCGCGCGAGTCTCGGCGTCATCCTCAAACACCAGGACGACGTCGTGAAGGCGGAAGCGCGGCTGGAACTCGGCAAGGTCCTCGACTCGTGAGCGGTGTGCCGGGCAGACTCGTCGAGTTCGTGGAAGCGTTGCGGGAGCACGGGATCCCGGCGGGTCCCAGTGAGACGGTCGACGCCGCCGCGGCACTGGAAGTACTGGGCCTGGCCTCCCGTGAGCAGATGCGCGAAGGGCTCGCGGCGGCGCTGGTCCGGCGCGGCGGCCAGCGCGCGGTGTTCGACGCGACGTTCGACATCTACTTCCCGCTCGGCGTCGGCGCGCCCTCGCAGGACCCCGTCGAAGACCTGGCCGCGTTGCGGGACCGGCTCGCCTCGGCACTCGCGGCCAACGACCAAACCGAACTGACGCAACTGGCCGGGCTCGCCGTCGACATGCTGGGGGAGTACGGCGGTACGGCGGGCACCGGCGGGTGGTCGGCGCACCAGACCCTGGAACGGCTTCAGCCGCAGACGCTCGTGGTCCGCGTGCTCGAAGCGATCCGCGCGGGAGCTTCGGACGATTTCACCGACAGACTGGACCGCGACGACGTCCGGCGTCGGGTCGAGGGTTTCCGTGGGCTGGTGCGGACCGAAGCTCGCCGCCGAGTGGCGGAAGTCCGTGGCAGGGAAAGGGTTTCGCGGCACGCCGTCCCGCCGGCGGCCGACCGCGTCGACTTCCTGCTCGCCAGCCGCGCGCAACTCGCCGAACTCCGCCGCGTCGTCCAGCCGTTGTCGCGCAAACTCGCCACCCGGCTTGCCTCCCGGCGACGGCGGCACGCGCGCGGGCAGATCGACCTGCGCCGGACGCTGCGGCGCTCGCTGTCCACCGGTGGCGTCCCGATGCGGCCGTCGTACCGGCGGCACCGGCCGGGGAGGCCGGAAATCGTGCTGCTGTGCGACATGTCGGGCTCGGTGGCCGGATTCGCGAACTTCACCATGCTGCTGGTGCAGGCCTTGCGCGACCAGTTCAGCAAGGTGCGGGTGTTCGCGTTCATCGACGCGTGCGACGAGATCACCCATCTCGTCGACACCGGTGCCGCCGATCCGGAGGACCTCGGCGCGCGCATCCTCGCCGACGCGGAACTGACCCGCTGGGACGGGCACAGCGACTACGGGCACGCGCTCGGCGAGTTCGCCGAGCGCTACTCGGACGCCGTGGGGCCCAGGACATCCCTGCTCATCCTCGGGGACGCCAGGACCAACGGCGGCGACCCGAACCTGGAGGCGGTGCGCGGAATGGCCGCCGCCGCGAGGCATACGTACTGGCTCAATCCCGAGCGGACCGCGCTGTGGTCCACCGGGGACTCCGAAGCGCACGCGTACGCCCAGGTCGTCGAAATGCACGAATGCCGGAACGTGCACCAGTTGACGCGGCTGGTGGCTCGTCTGGTCTCGTGAGTGGTAAGGACGGTTAGAACCGTCCTTACCACTCACGAGGTTCAGGGTTTGAGCGCGGCCTTGCCGTAGGCGTCGGCGTTGCTGAACACTTCCTGCCCGTACGCGGTGGAGTTGTTGTAGGTCAGCACCGCGGTCCACCAGCCGGCGGGGTCTCCGAGGTCGCCGCCCCGCGCGCACATGTACCGCGCGGTCGTCATGGCCGCGTCGTCGATGTTCTGCGGGTCCGGCGCGGCGCCGTCGCCGCTCGCGCGGACGCCGTACCGCTTCCAGGTGGCGGGCAGGAACTGCATCGGCCCGACCGCGCGATCCCACTTCGGATCGCCGTCGAGGGCGCCCTTGTCCGTGTCGACGATCGCCAGCACGCCGGGGGAGCCGTCGAGCGGGATGCCGATGATCGGCGGCGTCACGACACCGTCCTCACCGGCGCGGGAACCGTCGTGCCGGGCGTGCTGGGACTCGGTCCGGCCGATCCCGGCGATGGTCGCCCAGGTGATTTCGCAGCGTGGAGTGGTCTTCGCGGTCTTTTCGGCGGCGTTCACGTAGGCCCGCAGCGCGCGCGAGGGGATGTCCGTATTCTCCGCCACCTTCGCGATCCAGGCGTCCTTCGCGGGCTCCGCGGGCAGCGATCCGGCTTCGCCAGGGATTGCCGACCGGGGGGCGGGTTTGAGCGCGGGGACGACGAATTCCGGTTTCACCGGAACCGGCTCGCGGTCGGTGAGGCTCACCACGACCCAGACGGCGGCGGCCACCAAGGCGCCCACGACCAGGAGCGCGAGCATCACGCAGCCACGCGGGCCGCGTTTCCTGGGCGGCTGTTCCCACTGGTCCATGAGGTCCAGTGCCGAAGGGGACGAAGCGGTCACCCGCTCCACGGTACGTGACGATTGTGGAGAACTTGTGTGGCCCGCCGTCCGGGTGACCCGGCCCACCTCCGCATTTCGTCCTCTGAATGCGGTCCTTGCGCGTGCAACTACCGCAAGTAGAGGACTGAACGCGGGGTGCGATCGCCCCCTTTGACCGGTTGACAGCGCTTCGGTCGGATGGTGAGACTAGTCCGCGTTAGGAAGGTTTCTTAACGAGGGCTCGCCGCGCCCCCTGCTTCACGGAACGCAACGACGCTTCTGAAGGAGGCACAAAGTGGTACGCCCAAGATGGCGGGCGGCGCTGGTCACGGTGCTCGCGACCGCCTCGGTCCCGATCTCCGCCCAGGCCGTTTCCGCGGCTCCAGTCCGCTACGAAGCCGAGAACGCGACGATCTCGCGCGGCGTGGTCGAATCCAACCACACGGGCTTCACCGGATCCGGCTTCGTCAACTACGACAACGTCACCGGTAGCTACGTCGAGTACACCGTCAACGCGGCGCAGGCCGGACAGTACACGCTGACCTTCCGCTACGCCAACGGCACCACCGCCAACCGCCCGCTCGACATCACGGTCAACGGCTCGATCGCCGTCGACGACCTCGGGTTCGCCGGCACCGGCGCGTGGACGACCTGGCGCACCGTCACCACGACGGTGAACCTCGCCGCGGGCGCCAACAAGATCCGCACCACCGCCGTCACGGCGAACGGCGGCCCCAACGCGGACTCGCTGTCGGTCGAGGCCGGCGGCGGTTCCGACGACACCGAAGCGCCGTCGGCGCCGGGCTCGCCCACCACGTCGAACGTGAGCTGTGGCAGCGTGACCCTGACCTGGCAGGCGTCGTCCGACAACGTCGGCGTCGCCGGGTACCGCGTCCTGCGGAACGGGCAAACCGTTGCCACGACGGCGAATCCGCCCGCGACGGTGACCGGTCTCGCCGCGTCGACGGCCTACTCGTTCACGGTGGTCGCCTACGACGCGGCGGGGAACACGTCCGCGCCGAGCGCCACCGTCTCCGCCACCACGCCGGCGTGCGGTACCGGGACACCGGTGTCCATCAACGGAAAGCTCCACGTGTGCGGTGTCAAACTGTGCAACCAGTACGGCAAGCCCATCCAGCTGAGGGGGATGAGCACGCACGGGATCCAGTGGTACAGCCAATGCGTGAAGACCGCCTCGCTGGACGCGCTGGCCAACGACTGGAAGGCCGACATCCTGCGCGTCGCCATGTACATCCAGGACGACGGCTACGAGAGCAACCCGCGCAAGTTCACCGACATGATGCACAACTACATCGAAGAGGCGACGAAACGCGGCATGTACGTCCTCGTCGACTGGCATCAGCTCGACCCGGGCGACCCGAACGCGAACACACATCTCGCGAAGACGTTCTTCACCGAGATCGCCCAGCGGCACAAGGACAAGGTCAACATCATCTACGACGTCGCGAACGAACCGAACGGCGTCAGCTGGGCGGACGTGAAGCGGTACGCCGAAGAGGTCATCCCGGTGATCCGCGCCCAGGACCCGGACAGCGTCGTGTTCCTCGGCACGCACGGCTGGTCGACCTTCGGCATCTCCGACCAGCGCGACGAGACCGACATCCTGAACAACCCGGTCAACGCCACCAACATCATGTACACGTTCCACTTCTACGCGGCGTCGCACCAGGACGAGCACTACGACGCCCTGGCGCGGACGGCCGACCGGCTCCCGGTGTTCGTCACGGAATTCGGCACCCAGACCTACACGGGCGACGGCGGGAACGACTTCACGTACTCGCAGAAGTACCTGGATCTGCTGGCCGCCAAGAAGATCGGCTGGACGAACTGGAACTTCTCCGACGACTTCCGCTCCGGTGCCGTGTTCAAGACCGGAACCTGCGCCGGGAACTCCTTCACCGGCACTTCGATGCTGAAGCCCGCCGGTGTCTGGGTGCGGGACCGCATCCGCACGCCGGACGACTTCCCGACCGGCTGATCCCCTCGCGTTTCGTCCTCTGGATGCGGTACTTGCACGCGCAAGGACCGCATCCAGAGGACTAATTGCGTCAGGAGAGCCAGGCATCGATCTCTTGGTGGATCGAACGTTTGAGTTCGGCGGGTGCGAAGGACGAGTCGACGGACGCCCTGGCGAGGCCCGCGAGCGCGAGGTCGTCGTAGGCGAACGCTTCGCGAGTGCGCAGGAACTCGTCGGTCAGCGTCGTCCCGGTGACCGAAGGGACATCGGTGCTGAGCGTGACCACGAGCCCGGCGTCGACCAGCCGGGGGAGCGGGTGCTCCTCGAACGAGGGAACCAGCCCGAGCGTCACGTTCGACGACGGGCAGACCTCCAGCGCGATACCGCGTTCCCGCACCTCGGCGACCAGCGCGACGTCCTCCAGGATCCGGATGCCGTGGCCGATCCGTTCGCTGTGGCCGACCTCCAAGGCCTCGCGGATGCTCGCCGGGCCGGCGTCCTCGCCCGCGTGGTGGATCAAGTGCAGCCCCGCCTCTTCGGCCTCGTCGCAGATCCCGGCGAACGGCGCGAGCGGGTACTTCTCCTCCCCGGCGAGCCCGATCGCGAACACCCCGTCCGGCGCGTACCGGCGTGCCAGGTCGAGGGTGAGCCGGGCACGTTCGACCGACCGGCGGCGCGAGTGGTCCAGCAGCACCCGCCAGTGGAGGCCGTATTCGGCCGCCCCCACCGAGAGTCCTTTGAGGACGGACGCCAGCGGCATGTCCGGCTCTCCCAGCCGTTCGCCGTGCGAAGCCGCCGTGAAGGTGACCTCGGCGTAGCGGACGCCGTCCGCGACCTGGTCTTCGCAGAACTCGCGCGCCACCCGTTCGAAGTCCTCGGACCTCCGCAGGCAGGACCGCAGCAGCCCGTTGTAGTCACCGAACGCACGGAAGCCGTCGAACACGGGTTGTTCCGCGGGTACCGCGACGCCGTTCGCTCCGCCGAGGTCACGGAGCGTGTCCGGCCGGATGGTGCTTTCCAGGTGAACGTGCAGATGCGCCTTGGGCAGCAGAGAAAGGTCCCGCATGAGCACCAAGTTAGTGGTCACGGCCCCCGTCTCGCGCCCGGTTTTCCGGCGGCCGGATATCCGAAATGAGTGATTCGGCTCGCCGCGGGGAACCCTCGGGGCACCACCGGACGTTGAGCAGGACACCAGACGACCCCGAGGAAAGGGACCACAGTGCCTCTACTGCGGAAGTTGACCGCCCTGGCCGGCACCGCCGGGGCCGTGCGCGCCTACGTGCGGAAGAACCCCGAGAAGGTCTCCAAAGTCGTGAACAAGGCCGCGACCTTCGTCGACCACAAGACCAAGGGCAAGTACCACAGCCAGATCGACGGCGCGGTGCGCAAGGTCGACGGGATGACCGGGCGGCCGCGACGCCCCTACCAGCCCTAAGCTTCAGCGAGCGTCTCGAGGATCTGCTCGCCGTATTTGGCGAGCTTGTTCTCGCCGACGCCGCTGACGGTACCCAGCTCCTGCAGCGTGGTGGGCCGTTTGGTGGCGATCTGGCGCAGGGTCGCGTCGTGGAAGATCACGTACGCGGGCACTCCCTGCTCCTTCGCCGCCGCGGCCCGCCACGACCGCAGCATCTCGAACACCGGCGCCGCCTCGGCGGGCATGTCGGCGGCCGCGGCCTTCTTCGCGCTGGACCGGGCCGCCGCCTTCGCCACCCGCTCCGGCTCGCGCCGCAGCTGGACCTTCCGCTCCCCGTTCAGCACCTCGGCACTGCCCTCGGTCAGCACGAGCGAGCCGTAGTCGCCCTCGACCGCCGCGAGCCCCTGCGCCAGCAGTTGCCGCACCACGGCCCGCCACTCGGGCTCCTTCAGCTCCGTGCCGATCCCGAAGACCTTCAGGGAATCGTGCCGGTGCTGGGTCACCTTCGGCGTCGACTTGCCGAGCAGGATGTCGATGATCTGCCCCGCGCCGAACTTCTGGCGCCGCTCGTTCTGCAGCCGGACGATGGTCGACAGGATCTTCTGCGCCGGGATCGTGCCGTCCCAGGTCTCCGGCGGCGCCAGGCAGGTGTCGCAGTTGCCGCAGGGCTCGCTCCGCTGCCCGAAATAGTTCAGCACCTGCACACGACGGCATTCGACCGTCTCGCACAGCGCCAGCATCGCGTTGAGGTGGGCGCTCAGCTGCCGCTTGTGCGCCTCGGACCCCTCCGACATGTCGATCATCTTGCGCTGCTGGACGACATCCTGGAGGCCGTACGCCAGCCACGCCGTCGACGGCAGCCCGTCACGGCCCGCGCGGCCGGTCTCCTGGTAGTAGCCCTCGACGGACTTCGGCAGGTCCAGATGCGCGACGAACCGTACGTCGGGCTTGTCGATGCCCATGCCGAACGCGATCGTCGCGACGACGATCAGCCCGTCCTCGCGCAGAAACCGCGACTGGTGCTTCGCGCGGGTCCGCGCGTCCAGCCCGGCGTGATACGGCACCGCCGGAATCCCGTTCTCCACCAGGAAATCCGCGGTCTTCTCGACCGAGTTCCGCGACAGGCAGTAGACGATCCCCGCGTCACCCTTGTGCTCGGTGCGCAGCAGCTCCAGCAGCTGCCGCTGCGGCGAGTTCTTGCCGACGATCCGGTACTGGATGTTCGGCCGGTCGAAGCTCGCGACGAAATGCCGCGCGTCCTCCAGATTGAGCCGGGACGCGATCTCGGCGTGCGTCGCCTTGGTGGCGGTGGCGGTGAGCGCGATCCTCGGCACGTCCGGCCAGCGCTCGTGCACCGCGGACAGCATCAGGTAGTCGGGGCGGAAGTCGTGACCCCACTGGGAGACGCAGTGCGCCTCGTCGATCGCGAACAGCGAGATCTTGCCGCGGTCGAGCAGCCGCACCGTCGACTCCACCGAGAGCCGCTCGGGTGCCAGGTACAGCAGGTCCAGCTCGCCGGCGACGAACGCGGCCTCGACCCTGTTCCGCTCGGCGTAGTCCTGCGTCGAGTTGAGGAAACCCGCGCGGACGCCGAGGTTGCGCAGCGCGTCGACCTGGTCCTGCATCAGCGCGATCAAGGGGGAGATCACCACGCCGACGCCCGGCCGCACCAGCGCCGGGATCTGGTAACACAGCGACTTGCCGCCGCCGGTGGGCATGAGGACGAGCGCGTCACCGCCTGCGATGACGTGTTCGACGATGGCGTGCTGGTCGCCGCGGAAGTCGTCGTAGCCGAAGACGCGGTTCAGCGTTTCGAGGGCTTCCGAGGTACCGATGTCGGGGACTGCCACCCGGACGATTCTAGGGGCGGGGTCCGACAGTCGACGCGCCCGCGCACCTCAGCGCGGGAACTCCCAGTCCAGCGCCCGGTTTCCGGTGACGACCGGCCGGTAGCCGCCGTCGACGGGCCCGCCGGTCTCGAGCGCGGTCGCGGTCTGCTCCAGCAGTTCGGTCAGGGTCGCGGGCCGGTGATCGAAGCTCACCGAACCCTCGTGGTTCCAGTCGCCGAGCCGCCCGGTTCCGGTGCGCTGGTCGAGGAACAGCCCGTCACCACCGCCGTCGACGGCGACGGGCACGAATCGCCCGTGCCACCACGAGCCGACGCTGTCGTCCCACCCGCCCGAGATCAGCACGTCGCACATGACCTTCGCTTGGCTCGCGATGGTTTCGGTGGAAGCGAGGTGGTGGAACGGGGGCAGGGCGAAGCTATCGCCGATGCCCGAAACGCCGTCGTGCCGCAGTAGGAAGGCGACGAGTTCGGCGGGCAAGGGGATGCCGGTCTCCCGTTGTGCCTGGGCGATCCGTGCGAGCGTCGCGGGCGGGCGGAGGCTCGCCGCCGTCGTCGGCGCGTGGGCCTTGAGCCACCGCTCGACGCGCTCCCAGGCGGCGTTCACCCGGCGGGTGGTCGCCTCGGGGACCGGATCGAGCGCGGCCGGGCCCTGTCCCAGGCGGCAGCCGCTGTCGACGGTGAGCGTCGGCCGGGTCGTGGGCGCGGGCGCGGCGGTCGAGTAGGACGGCGTACGTGGTGTCGTCGGCGGGGCCGCCGGGTACCACTGCGCTCCCTTGTCCCGCCCGCCACGCACCGTGACCGCGAAAACGAGCCCCAGCACGATGACGACACTCGCTACGGCGATCACGACGGCACGCCCCCACCCCTTGCGCATGGGGGCGACCCTAGTCGCCGTCTTCGGCGGCCTTCCGGCGTTCACGGCGGCCGCGCGCGATCTCGGTGGCGAGCGCGTCGAGCGGACCGGTCCAGAACCGCCGGTACTGGTCCAGCCAGCCGTCGATCTCCTTGAGCGGGCCCGGATCGACCGAGTACAGCCGTCGCGCGCCCTCGGCGCGGACAGTGGTGAAGCCGTTCTCGCGCAGGACGCGCAGATGCTGGGAGACCGCGGGTTGCGAGATCCCGAACTCGGCGCGGACCACCGCGGTCACGTCGCCGGAACTCTGCTCCCCGCCCGCCAGCAGTTCCAGGATCCGGCGGCGCACCGGATCCCCGAGGACGTCGAACGCGTGCATCCGGCAACTATCACGGCGTGGGCTTATATAAGTCAAGGTTGTAAGGCAGGGGTCACCTTGCGGTGGCATCGTGGGCGGGGACGCAGGAAGGGGATTCGATGAAACTGGCCGAAGTGGTGGCCGACGGGTTCGGCCGCGTCCAAGAAGTCGTGCACGACGCCGTCGAGGGGTTGAGCGCCGACCAGCTGACCGCGAGCCCGGCGCCGGGCGCGAACACGATCGCCTGGCTGGTCTGGCATCTGACCCGGGTGCAGGACGATCACGTCGCCGACCTGATGGGTACCGAGCAGATCTGGACCGCGCAGGACTGGATGGGCCGCTTCTCGCTGCCTTTCCCGGCGTCGGACATCGGTTACGGGCATCGCCCCGAGGACGTGGAGGCCGTTCGTGCCGGCTCCGCCGACCTGCTGACCGGCTACTACGACGCGGTGCACGAAGCGACGACGGCATGGGCCGCCGGACTCGGCGAAGCCGACCTCGACCGTATCGTCGACGAGGCCTGGGATCCGCCCGTCACTCTCGGGGTTCGCCTGGTCAGCGTGCTTTCCGAGGACCTCCAGCACGCCGGGCAGGCGGCGTACGTCCGAGGGCTCGTACTCCGCGATACGTAGGCGAGGTGCCGCTCCGCGACGGACGACGGGAACGCCGCCCGCGGAAACACTGGTCGCATGAGTACTTCCACAGTGCGGCGACCGCCGATGACGCTCACCCCGCGGTGGCGGAAACTCGTCCTCGTCGTCCATGTCGTTTCGTCACTCGGCTGGCTCGGGATCACCATGGTGAACGCGGTCCTGACCATCACCTCCGTGTTCACCGACGACCCCCGCCGCCAGCACGCGGCCATCCTGATGATGGAGCAGATCGGCGGCTATCTCCTGCTGCCGGTCAGCATGGCCGCCCTGGTCAGCGGGGTCGTGCTCAGCCTCGGCACGAAATGGGGCCTGATCCGGTACAAGTGGGTCGCGATCAAACTGGTCCTGACCCTGATCGCCACCGGGCTGACGCTGTTCTCGCTGCTGCCGGGCATCCGGGAACTGGCGGCCGCCGCAGAGTCCACTTTGGACGGTGTGTTCGTGGAGGCGGGACGGCGCGTGGACGGGTTCTACCCGATCATCGTGTCCACGACGATGTACGTGACCATGACCGTGCTGTCGGTGTACAAGCCGGGCGGCAAGACCCCGTACGGACGCCGGGTGACCGCCACGCGGGTTCGTGACCGGCAGCCCGCTTAGAACTCCTCGAGGGCTTCGTCGATCCGCTCGGCTTCGGCGCGCAGATCGTCCAAGACGGTCTGCGCGGCTGCGGTCTCCCCGTTCGCCGTCTCTTCCTCGAGTTCGGCGTCGGCGAGCCGCCGCCGGAGGTCGTTCGCCCTCTCCGTGGCCTTTTCCGCCCGGCGTTCGGCGCGGGCCACGTCGATCTCGGCCTGTTTGCAGGCCTTCGCGAGCTCGGCGGCCTCGCGCCGAAGCCGGTTGAACTCCGCCACCCGCTTCTGTTCGCGTTCGGCCTCCTCGCGGGCCTTGTCGATCCGCTCCTGCTCGGCCTTCTCGGCGGCTTGCCGCTTCGCCTTCCGCCGATCGTCCAAATGCGACACGGTGGCGGGTTTCTCCCGCTCCGGCGCGGGCTTCCGCTTCGGTTGCGGGGTGAACCCGCTGGTCAGCCACTGGTCGCCCGTGCTGTCCGCCCCGCTGCTCAGCCGCCCGGCGAGTGCGAGCGCCGCGACCTCGGGATCGGCCACGACGGCTTCGAGGGTGGCTTCGACCTCACGGGCGACCGGCTCGCTCATCGAACGTTCGTCCCGCAGGATCCGGTTCACCAGCTCCTGCCGCCGCCGGGCGAGTTTGCGCAGGTCCTCGCCTGCCAGCGCCGAATGCGCCTTGCGCAGATCGTCACCGAGCCTGGCCAGTTCCGCCAGCTCAGGGGAGCCGGCCCGGCGGTTGAGGATCGAGGCCGCGAGCGTGGGCTTCCGCAGGGCGCGGATGCGCTCGGCCAAGGCGGGGTCCCCCGCTGCCTTGGCCTCTTTCGCCCGTTGGTTGCGCACCGACACGAACTCGGCCGGATCGCCGGCGTAGAGCTCGTCCGCGACCTCGTCGAAGTCCATCGCCCTCCGCAGGGTCAGTGGCCGGTCAAGGCCGGATCGGGTGGCCATGCTGCCGTACACCTCCGATGATGATCCCACGAGATTCCGGAGCTTTCACCTTTTCGGAGCTATTCGGCCGCCTAGCGGATCGGGCGTTTCGGCGGCACCCGCCGGACCGGTGAATCCGGATTGCCCGGAGCCGGTCGGACCAAGGCAAGATCGGCACTTTGGAGGTGGCTTCCTCCCGATGGCGGAACAACGATGGGATCAGGGGAAGCCATCGGCCGCTGGAGGCACCGAATGTCCGTCACCGAACACGTTCCCGTCTCACCGCAGGCGGGTTTCCTCGGTTCCGGACCGTATCCGGAACACCGATGGCGGGTGGTCCTCTGGTCCGTCCTGGCGGGATTCGCGCTGACCGTGGTCTGGTCGGCGCCCTTTGTGGACAGTGTGATCGGTGACAGCGTCGCCGACACCCTGCTGGGACACGACGCCAAGGCGACCCCGATCGGCGGAGTGCTGGCCGGAACGTTCTTCGCGTTCGTCTCGGGGCTGGCCGGAACGTTCACCGCGTGCAACATCGCCGCTTTCGGCGCCGTCGCCCCGCTCGTCGGCGGACGAACCACCGGGCGGCCGAAGTTCACGGACACACTGAAGCCACTGGGCTGGATCGCCGCGGGAATGCTGACGGTTTCCGTGGTGTACGGCGTCATCGTCGCGCTGGTCGGCACACGGATGCCGCAGTTCTCGACGGCTTCGTCATCCGGTGGGCTCACCCCGCGGAACATCCAGTCGATGATCGTCTACGGCGTGATCGGGATCGTGTTCATCGTGCTGGGCCTGGCTTCCGTCGGTATCGTCCGCAACCCGATCGCCGGGCTCACCCGCCGGTTCCCGCACACGCCGCTCGTGCTGATGGGCGCGCTCATCGGCGGTTTCCTGATCGGCAGGCCGTTCCCGCTGTTCCGGATGATGTTCCGCAGCGCGGCCGAAAGCCACAACGTGTTCTACGGCGCCGCTGCCTTCGCCCTGCAGTCGGTCGGCAACATCCTGGTGATGGCGCTGTTGTTCCTTCTGCTCACGCACGGCACGGGCGGGCGGCTGCAGCGATGGATGCTCGCGAAGCCCACCAGGATCGCCGTGGTGACCGGTGCCGCGTTGCTGGTCGCCGGCACGTTCACGCTGCTGTACTGGGATCTGCGCGTGCTGGGCCGGACGGGCGTCATCTGGTACCCGACGATCAAGTGGTGAAGAGCCGGGCCAGTACCTGCTCCACCGAATCCTGAAGGCACCTCGCCGCGTCCTCCCGGCCGGCGAGGTGTTTCAGCAGGCCTTGCTGGAACAGGCCGTCGAAGAGCGCATACGTCGTCGACGGGGAGAAATCCGTCGGCTTGCCCAGTAGTTCCGCGTATCGGGAGACGACCCGCCAGATCATCAGTTCGAGGGTCTCGTCGATGGCGAGAACGTCGGCCTGGAAAAGCTTCTCGAACAGGCTCTGGTTGCGCAGGTCGTACCAGAGCCGGTGCAGCCGCGCGTTTTCCCGCAGCGTGGCCGCCGTCGCGGCACCGAAGGCCGTTCTCAGTTCTTCGGCCGTTTCCGCGGTTTCGACTATCCGGTCGTACCGGGTGACGCATTCGGCCTTGTACTGCTTGACGCAGTAGGTGATCAGCTCGGCCTTGTCACGGAAGTAGTAGTGCAGGACCCCGTGGGAGAACTCGGAGTTCTGCGCGATCTCCCGAAGGCTCGTACGCGCGTAGCCCAGCTCGGACAACGTGACCAGCGCCGACCTCGCCAGCTGCGCACGCCGTTGGCCGAACCTGTCCACCGTGCGGGTCTCGTCCCCGCTGCGGCCCGCCACGTCGGTCACAGTTCCCGGTTCCCGTCGCCTCGGGTGCCCGCCGTCCGCGAGCACGTCGTCGGATTCTAGCCCGGGAAAGGGTTTTCTTGCGCTCGACAGAATTACTCGAGCCACTCGGTGATGAAGTGGTCGCTCTCGTGGATGTGGACGGCTTCGTAGATTTCCGGCCCGATCACGGCGAACTTGTGCGGGGTCTCCGCGGGCACGACCAGGACGTCACCCGCCCCTCCTTCGCGTTCGGTGTCCCCGATGGTGAACCTGGCCCGGCCGCGGATGACGACGAACCTGGATCCACCGGTGTTGTGTGGTGTTTGGGGTGTGTCCGGGTACGCAAATGCCCTCTGGCTTGGGATGATTGTTCTTGCGACGGAACAAAAACCACGGAGCGAGAGGGCATCTGC